>CAZRLI010000129.1:0-6264 GCA_964600535.1 uncultured Steroidobacteraceae bacterium
GTCCTCCGGCACGTTTGGCAACTCGTAGTTGACGACGTGCGGCAGCTCCTCGATATCGAGGCCGCGCGAGGCGACATCGGTCGCGACCAGCGCCGTGACGCGGTTCGCCTTGAAGTCCGCGAGCGCGCGCACGCGGGCCGACTGGCTCTTGTTGCCGTGGATCGCGGCCGAGCGGATGCCGGCGCCCTCGAGCTGCTCGGCGAGGCGGTTGGCGCCGTGCTTGGTGCGCGTGAACACCAGTACCTGGTGCCAGTCGCCTTCCTTGATGAGGTGCGCGAGCAGGTGCCGCTTGTGCTCCTTCGGCAGCTTGTAGGCGACGTGCTCGATGCGCTCCGCCACGGTGTTGCGCGGCGCGACGTCGATCGCGACCGGCTCATGCAGCAGTCGCGCCGCCAGCGCGCGGATGTCGTCGGAGTAGGTGGCCGAGAACATCGCGTTCTGGCGCCGCCCGGGCAGCAGCCGGATCACGCGCCTGATGGCATGGATGAAGCCCATGTCGAGCATGCGGTCGGCCTCATCGAGCACGAAGGCGGCCACATGGCCGAGGTCGAGCACGCCCTGTTCCTCGAGGTCGAGCAGCCGGCCGGGCGTCGCGACCAGCAGGTCGCAGCCGGCCGCGAGGCCGTCGATCTGCGGCTGCATGCCGACGCCGCCGAAGATCACCTGCACGCGCAGGTCCGTGTACCGCCCGTATTCGCGCGCGCACTGCGCGACCTGGGCCGCGAGCTCGCGCGTCGGCGTGAGCACCAGCGCGCGTGGCGCGCGGCCGCGCCGCGCCTCGAGCTTCTGCAGCAGCGGCAGCACGAAGCCCGCGGTCTTGCCGGTACCCGTCTGGGCGCTCGCGAGCACGTCGTGGCCGCTGAGCATGGCGGGGATGGCACGCGTCTGGATGGCGGTTGGCGTGTCATAGCCCTTTTCGGCAACGGCACGCAGCAGCCCCGGGGCGAGCCCGAGATTCTCGAAAGACATCAGTTGGAAATCCTCAAAAAAAGTGGAGTCAGGGGTCCCGGGCCTCGCCGCGGGCCCCACGAGCGCGCGGAATGCGGCTCGAGCGTGTCAGGGCCTGTCGGGAGGCCCAAGCGGCCGCGAGACTACACGAAAGCCGGCAGCACGTCGAACCGCGGCGCACGGGCGCCCGGCACGCCCGCATCGGGCTGGTGGGGCCCGGGCCGCCACTGCACAATGAGCGCTCCTGGCGGGTTGCCAGGCAGGGAAGGCGGGGCATGAAACTCGGTGGTGGCGCACTGGTCCTGATCGTCGCACTGGCCGTGATCGCACTGGCGTACCTGCTGCGATGGTGGCGGATCGAAGCGGCGCAGCCGCGGGCCGGTGGCGCCGCGCCCGGGGCCATCGACCTGGTTACCGGCTTCGTCACCAACTTCTTCGATACGCTCGGCATCGGTTCGTTCGCACCGACGACCGCCATCTTCAAGCTCCGTGCCCGCATGCCGGACGAGAACATCCCGGGCACGCTCAATGTCGGCCACGCATTGCCGACCGTGACACAGGCGCTCATCTTCATTGCACTCGTCACGGTCGACTTCGTGACGCTGCTGGGCATGATCGGCGCCGCGGTGGTCGGCGCCTGGCTCGGCGCGGGCGTGGTCGCGCGGCTGCCACGCCGCGCGGTGCAGCTCGGCATGGGGATTGCCCTGCTCGCCGCGGCGCTGCTGTTCCTGGCCGCGAACCTCGAATGGATGCCGACGGGTGGCCAGGCGCACGCCCTGACCGGCGCGCTGCTCGCGGTCGCCATCGGCGCCAATTTCGTGCTTGGCGCGCTGATGACACTCGGCATCGGGCTCTACGCGCCCTGCCTGATCCTGGTGAGCCTCCTCGGGCTCAATCCGATCGCGGCGTTCCCGATCATGATGGGTTCGTGCGCGTTCCTGATGCCGATCGGCGGCATGCGCTTCGTGCGCGCGCGCCGTTACGACCTGCGCGCCGCGCTCGGGTTGGCGCTCGGTGGCATTCCGGCGGTGCTGCTCGCGGCGCTCGTGGTGAAGTCGCTGCCGATCGTCTGGCTGCGCTGGCTCGTGGTCGTGGTGGTGCTCTATGCGGCGACGCTGATGCTCTCGGCCGCCCTGCGACGGAACGCGCCGGTCCCGACGACCGCCTGACTCCTCATCCCGTCGCGACGTGCAGCACCGTCACGCAGCGTGCGTCGCGGTCGATGTCGCAGAGCACGCGGCAACCCGGCAGCGGGTATCGCCAGAACGAGCCGAAATCCTCGCTGATCAGCAGTTCACCGGTCTCGTGCGGGCTCGTATGGCGGGAAATGCGCTCGGTCATCGCCGCGAGCACTTCGCGCGCCTCGTGCCTGCCGAGCCGCCGCAGGTCCTCCACGGCGTTCTCGTGATAGCGCATGCGCCAGGCGCTCATGCGGGGCCGAGTTCGAGTTCGCGCTCGACTTCGCTCGCGGCGAGCGTGCGCGCATGGCCGGCGCGCACTTCCTCGCGTGCCTGCCAGGCTGCGCGGGCCTCATCGAGCGACCGCACGGCCATCAGCTCGGCGAGCGCGGCGAGCTGGGAATCGAGGTCGGCCATCGATTCGCTGAGCGCGGTGCGTTCGTTCAGCGTGGGGCGGCCCGTCGATCGTCGCTGACCGTCGAGTTGACGCATGCAGGAATCCTCCACGTCGGCCTCGCTTCAGTGTAGCGCTTCATACGGATGTTGCATGGCGAAAATGTGGGGGATACTGCAGTCTCCCGGACGGTGTGGGCATGAGCATCGAGTCCCTGTTCGTTACCCAGGTCTATGCAGCGCGCCTGCAACAGGCGGGCGCACCGCTCAACCGGCAGTTGTTGCGGGAATGCCTGCAATTGCGCCACGACGACGCGGCTGGCCGGCGCTGGTCGGAGGACAAGTACCCGGGCGGCTACACTTCATACGGGTCGGCCAGCCACATGCACCAGCGCTCGCCGACCTTCGCGTCGCTTGCGCGGCGCATCGATCGGCACGTGCGCGCGTACGTGCGGGCCCTCGAGTTCGACATCGACGCCCGCAGGCTCGCGATGACCGATTGCTGGGTCAACATCATGCCGCGCGGCGTCGTGCACGGCCCGCACCTGCACCCGCTGTCGCTCGTCAGTGGTACCTACTATGTACGCACGCCGCCCGGTTCGGCGGCCATCAAGTTCGAGGACCCGCGGCTCGAGCGGTTCATGGCCGCGCCGCCGCGACGAAGCACCGCGCGCCGCGCGCTCCAGTCGTGGGTCACGATTGCGGCACAGGCCGGGCGGGTGGTCCTGTTCGAGAGCTGGTTGCGGCACGAGGTTCCGCCCGGTCGCGCGGCGTCCAGCCGGGTCAGCATCAGTTTCAACTACGGACTCAGGTGAGTGCGATGACCGAAGGCCCCAGGTTCGTGCCGTTTGCCTATGGTTTCCGCCCCTTCTTCCTTGCAGCGGGGCTCTACGCCGTGGTCGCGGTCGGGGCATGGGTCTGGATCTTCGCGACCGGCAGCGCGCCGCTCGCGTCACTGCCGCCTTTCCTGTGGCACGGCCACGAGATGCTCTACGGATTCATCGGCGCGGCGATCGCCGGCTTCCTGCTCACGGCGGTACCGAGCTGGACCGGATCGCGCGGCTTCGCCGGCACGCCGCTCATCATCCTGACGCTGCTGTGGCTGGCGGGGCGGGTCGCGTTCGCTGCGTCCGCGGTCCTGCCGCCGATCGGGCTTGCCGTGGCGGAGCTCGCCTTCCTGCCGATGCTCGCGTTCATGATCGGCCGCTCGCTGCTGCGCGAACGCAACCGCAATTTCCCGATGCTGGTCATCATTGCGGTGCTCTGGGCGATCGACGCCTGGTTCCTGCGGGCGATCGCGGCCGGTGACTTCGCGCTCGCGAGCCGCGCGCTGCGCGTCGGCATCGGCCTCGTGCTGCTGCTCGTCACCGTGATCGGCGGGCGCATCGTGCCGAACTTCACCGCGAGCGCGCTGCGCCGCCGCGGCATCGCGGTCGACATCAGGAGCCGCGCGCACATCGAACGCGTGACAATCGCCTCGATGGCGCTCGCCGTGGTGATCGACGCGCTGGCGCCCTGGCACTGGAGCGCCGCGGCCGTGGCGGGGGTCGCGGCGATCGCGCACGCGCTGCGCCTTGCCGGCTGGAAGAGCCTGCGAACCTTTTCCGAGCCGATCGTATGGGTGCTGCACGCCGCATACGCGTGGTTGCCGGCCGGGTTCGCGCTCAAGGCGATCTACCTCGCCAGCGGCGTTCCGTGGGCGTCGCAGTGGCAGCATGCCCTGACGATCGGCGCCGCGGCCACCATGATCCTCGCGGTCACCACGCGCGCCTCGCTCGGCCACACCGGCCGCCCCCTCATCGTGTCGCGCGGCATCGGCGTCGCCTATGTCCTGCTGCTGCTCGCGGCACTGGTGCGCGTGCTCGGGCCGGCGCTGCTGCCCGCGAGCTACCTCGCGACGATCGAGACGGCGGCGATCCTGTGGATCGCGGCGTTCACGATCTACCTCGTCATCTACGCGCCGATCCTGACCATGGCCCGCGTGGACCACAAGCCGGGCTAGGGGGCCGCTCGACCGGGTGTCGCGAAGAGGACGCTCGCGCCGCTGCGCAGCGCAGCCACCGCGGGATGGCTGGTTTCGCGATGCAGCGTCACGGCGAAATACTGCGCTTCGACGGGCCGCGCCGGGCCGAGCGCCTCGAGTCCCGCGGCGTCCTTGAGCCCGCCGATGACGTCGGGCACCGGTATGAGCCCGCTGCCGGCGCGCGCGAACTCCCGCAGCAGTGCGTAGTCCTCGAATTCGCCGACCACGAGGGGGCGCAGCTCCTGGCGCTCGAACCACTGGTCGAGTGCACGGCGGATGGCGGTGTCATCGGTCGGCAGCAACACCGGCGCGCCGTGCAGCGAGTCCGGGAAGCGCGCGCGCAGGCTCCTGACGAGTGACCGGTGGCCCATCCACGAGACCCCGCAGCCGCCGAGCCGCTGGCTGTGCGCGCGAATCCCGAGGCTCGCCGGCACCGGCGCATCGGACAGCACGACGTCGAGGTCATGCACCGCGAGCGCCGCCGTGAGGCGTTCGAGCGTCCCCTCCTGGCAGGAGAGCCGGACGCGGCGCGCGCCGAGCGCCAGCGCCGGCGCGATCAGCCGCTGCGCGAGCTCCTTGGGTACCACGTCGTCGATGCCGACCGCGAGGCGCAGCGTGCGCGCCGGCTGGCCGGGCGCGAGGGCCTCGGTGAGTTCGCGGCCGAGGCGGAAGATGTCGTCGGCATAGCGCCAGGCGATGCGGCCGGCTTCGGTGGGCACGAGCCGGCGGCCGGCCTTGGCGAGCAGCCGCGCGCCGAGGCGCTGCTCGAGGGTACGCAGCTGTGCGCTGATCGCCGGCGCCGAGAGGTTCAGCTCGGTCGCGGCGGGCGCGAGGCCGCCGGCACGCACCACCGTCCAGAAGTAGAGCAGGTGCTGGTAGTTGAGGCGCCTCGGGGTCGTCATGACACTTCCAGAAAATCTAATTAAAGTGATTGTTAATTCTAATTGATGGAAACGACGAGGTCAGCTAAAAGGGGCTTCAATCCACTGGAGCACATCGTGAGACAGACCCCGATCCTCGTGAGCGAATCGGACGCCGACCGCCTGCGCGCATTGCTGGGCGCCCGGGACGAGTCCGCGCATGACCAGGCCCACCTGCACGAGCTCGAGGCCGAGCTCGAGCGTGCGATCGTGCGCCTCGCCGAAGAAGTACCGGCCGACGTGATCACCATGCAGGCGCGCGTGCGCGTGCGCGATCTCGCGACCGGACGCGAGGATGAGTACACGCTGGTGCTGCCGGCGGAAGCCGATATCGGCGCGCGGCGCATTTCCGTGCTCGCGCCGCTCGGTACGGCATTGCTCGGCTACCGCGAGGGTGACGAAGTCGAGTGGCGCATGCCCGGCGGGCTGCGGCGGCTCGCCATCGTCAAGGTGTCGCGCGAGCTCAACGATCGAGCGGCAGCGACACCTGGCGCACGACATGGCGCAGGACGAAGCTCGACTCCACGCGCGCCACTCCCGGCAGTTTCGTGAGCACGGTGCTGTGCAGCCGCTCGAGATCGGCTGCATCGCGCGCCACGGCGATCAACTCGTAATCCCACTGGCCGGTGGTGAGGAAGCAGTCGATCACGTTCGGCACGGCCTGCACCGCGCGCTCGAAGGCATTGAAGTCGCGATCGGTCTGGCTCTTCAGCGTGATCCGCACCAGCACCCGCACGGTGTAGCCCACTGCGCCGGCGTCGATGCGGGCGCCGTAGCCGCGTATGACGCCGGATTCCTCGAG
>CAZRLI010000130.1:0-6221 GCA_964600535.1 uncultured Steroidobacteraceae bacterium
CCTTCATCTGCCGCGCCATCGATTCCACGAGGTCGGCGGGCGGCTGGATGTCCTTGATCTCGATGCGGGTCACCTTGATGCCCCAGGGGGTGGTCGCATCGTCGACGACTTTCAGCAGGCGGTGGTTGATCTCGTCGCGCTTCGACAGGGTTTCATCGAGGTCCATCGAGCCGACGACCGTGCGGATGTTGGTCATCGTGAGGTTGATGATCGCGAGCCGCAGGTTATCGACTTCGTAGGCGGCCTTCGGCGCATCGAGCACCTGGAAGAACACGACGGCGTCGATGCTCACCATCGCATTGTCCTTCGTGATGACCTCCTGGCGAGGCACGTCGAGCACCTGCTCCATCATGTTGATCTTGCGGCCGATCGCCTCGACGAAGGGCACGATGAAGTGGAAGCCCGGGCCCATCGACGTCTTGAAGCGGCCGAAGCGCTCGAGCGTGTACTCGTAGCCCTGCGGCACGGTGAGCCAGGCCTTGGACGCGACCACGATGATCGCGACCAGCAGGATGACCGGCAGAACCCCGATGTCGAGCATGGGAACCTCTCTCGTTGTCGCGAAACGGCGGCAGCCTGCCGCAGCGCCCATTCTAGCCATGTGGCGACCGTGATGCAGTTCAAGGTCCGGTCGACCGGAAACCCGCACCATGGCGCGGTGCTGCATCCTGACCCCCGCACCGTCGACGTGCCGCCCGACCATTTCGAGGTCGCGGAGGACGATGTCCTGTTCACCGCCTCGCTCGAGGCAACGCTCGCGGTGTGCCTCTACGATGCCGTCGAGGAGCACGGCGCCCTGCTGCACCTGCGGTTCATCGCCCGGGGCGCCAGCCAGACGGATGTCACCGATCGCACGCTTGCCTCGGACCTGTTGCTGCTCGATCGCTGCGTCGAGCGCTTTCGCGATGCGATGGAAAGGGGCATCGACGTGCAGGGCAAGATCGCCGCGAGCGTGGAAGCGGGCGAGCCCGCGCGCCTTGCGGCCGACGCGGTGCTGGCGCTCATCGGTGAGTACCTGAAGGATGCGGGCGTGCGCGTCGTGTCGCGCGAGATCGAGTACGGCCGCGCCTGCCGGCTGCGGTTCCGGCCGAGCATGGGGCAACTGCGGCTTGAGTAGGCGCTGGTGCCGATTTCGGCCACAATCGCCGGATGCGCCACGCCATCATGCTGCTCGCCGCGAGCCTGATCGCGGTCCCGTTCGCCTCGCACGCCGCTGACGCGCGCCTGCAGGCCCTGTTCGATTCGGCCTGGGAAGCGGACCTTCGCGACAACCCCATCTCCGCGGACTACCTGGGGGACCATCGCTACTCGGCCGACTGGCCCGACCTGTCGCCGGCCGCCTTCAAGGCGCGCCACGCGCGCTACGAGGCCACGCTCGCGCAGCTCAGGGCGATCCCGCGCGCCGGGCTGTCGCGGGCCGACCAGCTCAACTACGACCTCTTTGCGCTGGACTTCCAGGGCCGCCTCGACGCCTGGCCGTACAAGCCCTGGCTCTACGAGGCGATCCGGCCCCGCGACGGGGTGCAGACCTCGAGCGAGCTCGCGGAGCTGCTGCCCTTCGCGACCGTCGCGGACTACGAGGCGTGGATCGCGCGCCTCACGAAGATGGGCAGCTACATCGACCAGAACATCGCGCTCATGGAGACCGCGATCCGCGAGAAGCGCACGCAGCCGCGTTCGATCATGGAGCGCATCCCCGCGCAGCTCGCGAAGCAGATTCCGGACAGCGCCGAGAACAGCCCGTTCTTCGAGCCCTTCAAGCGCTTTCCCGACAGCATGGGCGCCGAGGACCGCGCCCGCCTGATCGGCGCAGCGGGGCGCGCGATCGACGAGCAGGTGATCCCGGCCTTCAGGCGCCTCGATGCCTACTTCCGCGACAAGTACCTGCCGGCGAGCCGCGCGACCGACGGCATCTGGGACACCCCGGACGGCCTCGCCTTCTATGCAAACCGCGCCGCGTTCCACACCACGACGACGCTGACTCCCGAGGAGATCCACGCGATCGGGCTGCGCGAAGTGGCGCGCATCCGCGCCGAAATGGACGCGGTCATCAGGCAGGTCGGCTTCAAGGGCAGTTTCGAGGAATTCCTCGGCTTCCTGCGCACCGACCCGCAGTTCTACTACAAGACGGGCGACGAGTTGTTCGAGGCCTACGCCGCCATGGCGAAGCGCATCGACCCCGAGCTCGTGAAGTTCTTCGGCAAGTTGCCGCGCACGCCCTACGGGGTCCGGCCGATCCCGATGACGAGCGCGCCCGACACCACGACGGCCTACTACCAGGGGCCGGCGCTCGACGGCAGCCGCGCGGGCTACTACTACGTGAACCTGTACCGCCCGGAAGTACGGCCGAAGTACGAGATGCCGGTGCTCACCGTGCACGAGGCCGTCCCCGGCCATCACCTGCAGATCGCGCTCGCGATGGAAGACAAGAGCCTGCCGCTCTTTCGGCGCAACGCCGAGTTCACGGCCTACGTGGAGGGCTGGGCGCTCTACAGTGAACGGCTCGGCGAACAGATGGGGCTCTACGACGACCCCTACGCGAAGTTCGGCCAGCTCACCTATGACATGTGGCGCGCGGTACGCCTCGTCGTCGACACCGGCCTGCATGCGAAGCAGTGGACGCGCCAGCAGGCGATCGACTACTTCAAGGCCAACGCCGCCAAGAGCGAGGCCGACATCGTCAACGAGATCGACCGTTACATCGCATGGCCGGGGCAGGCGCTCGCCTACAAGATCGGGCAGCTGCGCATCCTCGAGCTGCGGCGGGAGGCGCAGGCAACGCTCGGCGCGAAATTCGACATCCGCGCCTTCCACGACGCCGTGCTCGCGACCGGGCCCGTGCCGCTGGATGTGCTGTCGGAGCACATCGGGCGCTGGATTGCGGCGCAGGGCAAGTGAACTGTGCGGCTGCCGGGACCCCGGTGTCCGTGGCTCGCCGGCCCCGTTACCGCAAGGCCAGGTCCTTGCTGTAGACGACGTTGAGCACGTTGTCGTACCAGCCCGTGACCCTGGGGCTGACCAGGTGCTTGTTGACGTAGAAGTAGAGCGGGATCAGCGGCGTGTCGGCGAGCATCGTGCGCTCGGCCTG
Source organism: uncultured Steroidobacteraceae bacterium (assembly GCA_964600535.1). GTDB lineage: Bacteria > Pseudomonadota > Gammaproteobacteria > Steroidobacterales > Steroidobacteraceae > CADEFQ01. The sequence goes on from CAZRLI010000130.1 coordinate 3,089, forward strand.
CTCGAGCAGGGCGCGCCGCGCAGTGGCGTCGACGCTGGCGGCGGCACGCCCGAGCAGCGCGTCGTAGGCAGGGTTCGCGTAGCGTGGCAGGTTGATGCCGAAACCACCCTTCAGGTACTGCAGGAAGGTGTAGGCGTCGTTGTAGTCGCCGCTCCAGCTGAGGCGAAACATCTCGACGTCGCGCGCGTCGATGTCAGCCATCAACGAGCGGAACTCGACGGCCGAGAGCTTCACCTCGGCACCGAGTGATTCCTTCCACATCGCAGCCACCGCGACGGCGAGGCGGCTGTGGACCTCGCCGCTGTTGTAGCGCAGCTCGAACCGCAGCGGCTTCGCGGCGCCGTAGCCGGCCGCCGCGTAGAGGCGCCGCGCCTCGGCGATGCGGTCGGCCATCGGCCGCCCCGCATAGTCGAAACTCTGCGACGAGTACTCGTGTACGCCCGGGGGAACCCAGCCGTTCGCCGGCAGCTCGCCCACGCGCAGTACCGCCCGCGCGAGCTGCTCGCGGTCGATCACGAGCGACAGCGCGCGGCGCAGCCCCGGTGCGTCCCGGAACGGCGCGCGGTCGAGCGCGAAGCCGTAGTAGTAGGTGCCCAGCTGCGGGGAGACGTGCAGCTCGCGCGCATAGTCGCGCTTCACGATGTCGAACTGCCCGCGCGGCACGACGACGGTCACATGCAGGTCGCCGGCACGGTAGCGGGTGAACTCGGCGCTCTCGTCGGGGATCTGCAGGTACTTCACGCCATCGAGGCGCGTGGCCGCGTCGTTCCAGTACTGGTGGTTGCGGACGATCGAGATCGTCGCGCCCGGTGCCCAGTCGGCGAGCACGAAGGCGCCGTTCGACACCATGATGCCCGGCCTGGTGAAGCGCGCGCCCTCCCTGGCGAGGGTGGGCCGGTGCACCGGGCAGGTGGAAGGGAATGACAGCAGCCCGGGGAGATAGGGCGCGGGGGCCGAGAGGCGCACGACCACGGTGGCGGCGTCGGGCGCGCTGACGCCGAGCGTTGCGGGATCCGCGTGGCCCGCCACGATCGCCGGGGCGTTCTCGACGACATCGATCAGCTGCGCGTACTGGGACGCCGTCGCCGGATCGACCAGGCGGCGCAGTGCGAAGACGAAGTCATCACCTGTGACACGATCCCCATTTGACCAGCGCGCATTGTCGCGCAGGTGGAACGTATAGGTCCGCCCGTCGGGGGTCACTTCCCAGGCTTCGGCGACGCCCGGCGCGGTGCTCGCATCCTTGGCGAGCGAAGTCAGGCATTCGTACAGGTCGCGCAGCACGACGTGCGCTTCGACCGTGCGCGCCTTCTGCGGATCGAGTGAATCAGGTTCGGGCCCGTTGCCGCGCAGCAGGATCCTGGCATCGGCCGTCGCCGTCTCGGGGGTGCAGCCGGCGAGCGCGCCGCCGATCAGCGCACCGGCCGCGAGCCATGCGCCGACGGTCGCCGCGCGCGCCGACCGCCCGTTACGCAGCGCGCCCACGTCGCTTCAGGTGAATCATCAGGATCGAGATCGCCGCCGGCGTGATCCCCGGGATGCGCGCGGCCTGGCCGAGCGTATCGGGTCGCGCTTCGGTGAGCCGCTGGCGTGCCTCGTTCGAGAGGCCGCCGATGCCCAGGTAGTCGAGGTCGTCGGGCAGCCGTAGTTCCTCGCTGCCGCGCTGGCGCTCGATCTCGGCCCGCTGGCGCTCGATGTAGCCCGCGTACTTCGCGCGCACCGTGACCTGCAGCGCCACTTCGCGGGCCAGGCGATCGTCGCCGCCCTGCACGGGCGCCCCGACGAGCGCCACCAGCCCCTGGTAGTCCACTTCCGGCCGGCGCAGCAGCTCCATCGCCGTCAGGCCGCGCACGCGGGTCCCCTCGAGGCGAGCCACTTCGGCGTCGGCCGCCGTGCGCTTCGCCTCGAAGAATGCCCAGCGTTCGTCATCGACGAGCCCGAGCTCGCGGCCCAGCGGCGTGAGGCGCAGGTCCGCGTTGTCCTCGCGCAGCAGCAGGCGGTGTTCGGCGCGGCTGGTGAACATGCGGTACGGCTCGGTCACGCCCCGGGTCACGAGGTCGTCGATCAGCACGCCGAGATAGGCCTCGCCGCGCGCCGGCTGCCAGGGCGCCTCGTCGCGCGCCGAGCGCGCGGCGTTGATGCCGGCGACGATGCCCTGCGCCGCGGCCTCCTCATACCCGGTCGTGCCGTTGATCTGGCCGGCAAAATACAGGCCCGCGAGCGCTTTGGTCTCGAGGCTCGCCGCGAGGCCGCGCGGGTCGAAGTAGTCATACTCGATCGCGTATCCGGGGCGGGTCAGGTGCGCACGCTCGAGCCCGGCGATGCTGTGCACGAACTGAAGCTGCGCGTCGAACGGCAGGCTCGTCGAGATGCCGTTCGGGTAAACCTCGTGCGTGTCGAGGCCCTCGGGCTCGAGGAAAATCTGGTGCGAGGCCTTGCCCGCAAAACGGAAGACCTTGTCCTCGACCGAGGGGCAATAGCGCGGGCCGACGCCCTCGATCACGCCCGTGAACATCGGCGAGCGGTCCGTGGCCGCGCGGATGATCTCGTGCGTGCGTTCGTTGGTCGCGGTGATGTGGCAGGGGCGCTGGCGCGGATGCTCACTGGCCCGGCCGAGGAAGGAGAACACGGGGGCCGGGTCGTCGCTCCACTGCTCCGGCAGGCGCGAGAAATCGATCGAGCGCCCGTCGATGCGCGGCGGCGTGCCGGTCTTCAGGCGCCCGACGCGAAACGGCAACTCGCGCAGCCGCGCCGCGAGGCGGTTCGACGGCGGATCGCCCGCGCGCCCGCCCTGGTAGTTGTCGAGCCCCACATGGATGCGCCCGCCGAGGAAGGTGCCGACCGTGAGCACCACCGCGCGCGCCTCGAACACGATGCCGGTCACGGTGACGACGCCCCGCACACGCTCGCCCTCGACGACGAGATCGCCCGCCTCCTGCTGGAAGATCGAGAGATTCCGCTCGCCCTCGAGCCGCGCGCGGATTTCGCGGCGATAGAGCACGCGATCGGCCTGCGCGCGGGTGGCGCGCACCGCCGGGCCCTTGCTCGCATTCAGGGTGCGGAACTGGATGCCGGCACGGTCGATGGCGCACGCCATCGCGCCGCCCAGCGCGTCGATCTCGCGCACCAGGTG
>CAZRLI010000131.1:0-6217 GCA_964600535.1 uncultured Steroidobacteraceae bacterium
CAAGAAGCGCCACGACTACATCGTCGCGGGCCTGAATTCCCTGCCAGGCATTGCGTGCCTGCCCGGCGCCGGCACCTTCTATGCCTTCGCCGACGTGAGCGGCGCGATGCAGGCCATGGGATGCCGGGACGACCATGCGTTCGCGGAGCTGCTGCTGAACGAGGGCGGCGTAGCCGTCGTCCCGGGCTCGGGATTCGGTGCGCCGGGCCACATGCGCATCTCGTTCGCCTGCAGCATGGAAACGCTCGAGAAGGCGGTCGATCGCATGGCGCGCGTGCTCAGCGCGGGAGCCGCGGCCCGGACCGCCTGACGGCACCGGGCCCCGGGACGTTGCCGGCCCGCCGGAAATCGGGCCCGGTCCCTTGACGGGTCGGTGCAAGTCCTTGAGAATTCGCGCCCTTCTCGACTCCCGTTCCCCGGTAGCTCAGCGGTAGAGCGTCGGACTGTTAATCCGTTGGTCGTTGGTTCGAGTCCAACCCGGGGAGCCAGATCGCTGCGTTCAGAAGCGCCACGTCGCGGCAATCGCCACCGGGAAGTTCCAGCGCGCCTGTGCGTCATTGCCGGGGTCGTAACCCAGGGCCAGCAGCTTCGGATCGCGCGCATTCGACGCGACACCACTGTGATCCGCCTCGATGCTCAGTCGCACGCCGACATTGTTGCCGGGATCGTACTCGACACCCGTCTCCAGGCTCTGGCTGAAGACGGTGTCGCCATGCGTGAAGCGGACGTATTGCGGCGCCGTGGAATCGCCCTGCAAGCCGAGCGTACCGCGCATGCCTTCGACGCGATCGGCGCCCAGTGCCACGCCGGCGAACGGACGCCAGTCTGTACCGGTCCGCCACGTGTAACGCGTACCGACTTCAAGGGCCTCATCATGCACATCCTCCATGCGGGCCCTGAGCTCGCCGGCGGCGGCCGATTCGCTGGCTATCGTGCCGATGTCCCGGGCACGCCCGTCGAGGCGCTCGTAGCCGAATCGGCCATAGGCCTGCAGTGCGTCGTCGAAGGTGTAGCCCAGTTCGAGGCCGGCGCCGTAGCCGGCGCTGAACAGATCGTCGTAGTGGAGCCGGTGCAGGGCCGCGCTGCCGCTCTCCCCCTCGAGCGAGGGATCCAATGCGCCGAGATCGGCGATCGCCGCCCTGATCGGCGCCCGCAGTGACCCGTGCATGCCGAGGGAATCCCCGGCAAGCAGCGACAGGCTCCAGGGGTCTGTCTGGCTGGATGCCTGCGCGGCGCTACCCGCGCCGGCAATCAGGGTGAGGATGGCAATGGCTTCGACGGGTCGGCTGTTCATGTCCTGCTCCTTGCAGATGGGCCACGGCATCGCAGGCTGCACCCTGAAGCTGACGCCAGGCTGACGACGGCGACGGGTGCGCGGGAGTACGCTGGCTGGCATGAGGGTACTGATCGTCGAGGACGATCCGCTGGTGGGCGATGCCGTTCAGCGCTCGCTCGAAACGCAGGCCTACGCCGTGGATCTCGTGACCAGCGCCGAAGCCGCCGCCACGGCGCTGCGCTCGGAATCCTTCGATCTCGCCATCGTCGACATCGGCCTGCCGCGCGCGAGCGGCCTGCAGCTGCTGCGCGACGCGCGCCGCCGCGGCAGCGCACTGCCGGTACTCATCCTGACGGCGCGGGACGGCCTCGACGACCGGGTGGCAGCGCTCGATCTCGGCGCCGACGACTATCTGGCGAAGCCGTTCCAGGTGCCCGAGCTCCTCGCCCGCTGTCGCGCGCTGATCCGGCGCTCCCATGCCGTCGCAAGCACGGAACTGATGTTTGGCGACCTGCACCTCGACCTCGCCCATCGTGAAGCGGCCGTGGACGGTCGCCCACTCGACCTCACGCACCGGGAATGGTCGATCCTCGAGTGCCTCGTCCTCAATGCCGGTCGCATCGTCAGCCGGGAACGACTGACCCAGGCCGTGGTCAACTGGAGCGAGGACCTCACGCCGAACGCCATCGAAGTGTACATCTCCCGTTTGCGCACCAAGCTCGGCGGCGCAGCGAACATCCGCGCCGTGCGCGGCCTGGGCTATCGAATCGATGCGCAGGGGCATTGACGCCGCGCCATCCGTCGGCAGGCGGCTGCTGGCGCTGCTGTTGTTGCCCGCCGTCGCCATCCTGGTCGCGGGCACGCTCGGGGACTACTTCACTGCGGTTGCGCCGTTTCGCGCGGCCTATGACCAGGCGCTGATCGACACCGCGATCGCCGTGGCGGGCCGCGTCGTCACACGCGGCGACGGGCGCCCCAGTCTTTCGCTGCCACCGGACGCCGCCGCGATCCTGCGCGCCGATTCGGTCGATTCAATCTACTTTCGTGTGTCGGGGCCCGACGACGCGTTCATCTCCGGAGATGCCGACCTGCCGGAGCTGGCCGGCCAGGCCGCCAACCCCACCCGCGGCAATGCAACCTATCGCGGCGAGCCGATCCGGCTGGTCAGCTACCGCACCAGCGCCGGCCCCGACCTCGTGACCGTGACCGTTGGCGAGACCCTGCACAAGCGCGACCGCGCCCGCGCCGCGGTGCTGACGACCGCCATTGCGGTCGATGTCGCCGAGCTGGGCCTGATGCTCGCGTTGATCTGGCTCGGCGTCCGCATTGCGCTCGCGCCGGTGCGTGGCGTGGCGATGCAGATCCACCGCCGCTCGGCACGTGATCTTGCGCCGCTGTCGCTCGACACGGTGCCAGTGGAGATCCGCGGCGTCGTCGCTGCCCTGAACCGCCTCTTCGCGACTGTCACGCGCGCCGGTGCCGAGCAGCGCCGCTTCCTCGAGAGCGCCGCCCACCAGTTGCGCACGCCCCTGACGGGCATCCAGGCACAGCTCGAACTGCTGGCGGGCGACGAAGCCGACCCGCCGCGGCACGAACGGTTGCGCAAGGTGCTCGAGGCCGCGCACCGCCTCACGCACACCACGCACCAGTTGCTTGCGCTCGCGCATTCCGACGAGGCTGCGACGCTCGACCGAAGCTTCGAGCCCGTCGAGCTCGCAGCCGTCGTCGCGGCCGTCGTCAATGAGCGCATCGCGGCGGCGGACGGCAGCGGCATTGACCTCGGCGCGTCGATCGAAGCGGCCAGCGTACCGGGCGTGCCCTGGTTGCTCGCCGAGGCGCTCGGCAACCTGGCCGACAATGCCATGACCTATACGCCCAGAGGCGGCAGCGTCACGATTCAATGTGGCCGGGACGGCCCGCCCTTCCTGCGGGTCACCGACACCGGGACCGGCATTGCGCCCGCTGACCGCGAGCGCGTGCTGGACCGGTTCTTTCGCGGCAGCAATGCGCGGGGCGACGGCAGCGGGCTGGGCCTGTCCATCGTGCAGGAAGTGGCCCAGCTCCACGCCGCGACACTCGCGATCGCGGCCGGACCGGGCGGGCGGGGAACGGTCGTGACGATATACTTCCGCGGGATGCAGGAACGGGAACCGGCGTGATTGCGATCATCGAGGCGTCCAGGGCCGGGCTGCTGCGCCGCGAACACTGGGCCCGAAACGTCGCGGCGGGGCTCGTCGTGGGGATCGTCGCGCTGCCGCTGGCGATGGCATTCGCGATGGCTTCCGGGGTCAAGCCCGAACAGGGCATCTATACGTCGATCGTTGCGGGGCTCGCCGTTGCGCTCTTCGGTGGCAGCCGCATCCAGATCGCCGGGCCCACCGGGGCGTTCGTGGTCATCCTCGCCGCCATCGTGGCGCAGCACGGCGTCGACGGCCTGCTCCTTGCCACCTTCATGGCGGGCATCATGCTCGTGCTGTTCGGCGCTGCGCGCTTCGGCGGCGTGCTGCGTTTCATTCCGGAACCGGTGATCGCGGGCTTCACGGCCGGCATCGGCGTGGTGATCTGGGTCGGGCAATGGAAGGATTTCTTCGGCCTGCCCACGCCAGCCGGGACGCATTTCCACGAGAAGCTCTTGCACCTGCTGCAATCGCTGCCCGGCTTGCACCCCGCCACCACCTTGCTCGCGGCGCTCAGCCTCGCGCTCGCGATCCTGGCCCCGCGCATTCCCGGTCTCGCGCGCGTGCCGGGCCCGCTGGTCGCCCTGGTCGCCGCCACGGTGCTGCAGGCAGCGTTCGGCTTCGATCAGGTCGCGACGATCCAGAGCGCGTTCGGTGGCATTCCGCTCGGGCTGCCCCATCTGGCATGGCCCGACGTGAGTTTCGATCAACTGGTTACGCTCGTGCCCGCCGCCTTCACGATCGCGATGCTGGGCGCCATCGAATCGCTGCTGTCGGCCACGGTCGCGGATGGCATGGCCGGCATTCGCCACGATTCGAACCAGGAGCTGATCGGCCAGGGCGTGGCCAACCTCGTTGCGCCGCTGTTCGGCGGGATCGCGGCCACCGGCGCGATCGCGCGCACGGCCACCAGCTTCCGCAACGGTGCGACGAGCCCGCTCGCGGGCATCGTCCATTCCGTGACGCTGCTCGCCATCCTGCTGCTGCTCGCGCCATTTGCGGGCCAGGTGCCACTCTGCGCGCTCGCGGCGATCCTCTTCGTCGTCGCCTGGAACATGAGCCAGGTCCGGCATTTCACGCACCTCGTGCGCACGGCACCGCGACCCGACGTCGCGATCCTGCTGATCACGTTCCTGCTCACCGTGCTGGTCGACCTCGTCGTCGCGGTCAATGTCGGCGTGATCCTCGCGATGCTGCTGTTCCTGCGCCGCATGTCGAGCGCGGTGGAGGTGCTGCAGCTCGATCAGCACGAACTGCGCAGCGAGTTGCGGGGCACGGGCCGCGACAGCGTGCCCGGCGACGTGATCGTCTATGCGATTGACGGGCCGTTCTTCTTCGCGGCGGTCGAGAGCCTCGAACGCACCCTCGCACGCACCCGCGGCGATCCGCGCTGCATCATCTTCCGACTCGGGCGGGTGCCCTTCATGGACGTGACGGGCATCCAGGCGCTGGAGGAGGCGACCCGCAACCTGGAGCGTCGCGGCGTCCATGTCTTCCTCTGCGAGGCCCGTCCCAATGTGCTGCGCAAGCTCGTGCGAGCGGGCCTCGCGGGCAAGCAGGTGATGCCGGCACGCTATTGTCGCGACCTGCACGAGGCACTGGCCGCCTGCGACACCCGGCCAGCGGCGCACGCGCGCTGAATGAGGGAACATCACGGCCCCGCGTGGGTCACAATGGACCGGCACAGGCTGGAGGAAACATGCTGAAGACGGCGGCGATTGCCTTGCTGGCCCTGGGCGGCGGAACCACCGACGCGCCCAGGCAACAGGCTGCGCAGCGGGCCCGTGAAGTGCTCGCGCAGTCCCTCCACGTCGCCCCGGCGGACATCAAGGTAACCCGTATCGAGGCGAGGAGCTGGAGCGATTCGGGCCTGGGCTGCGGCAAGCCAGGCACCGCTGCCCTCACCGTGATCTCCGACGGCTACGCGGTCACGGCCATGGCGCAGGGCCGGCTGCACACGGTCCATGTTTCCGGCTCGAACGCGGTCATCTGCGACAAGGCCGGCGCCGTGCGGCGGGAGCCGCCTGCCGTGCGCGGCACGGGCATCGACGTGTTGATGGAAAAGGCCCGCCAGGACCTCGCCCGGCGGCTCGGCGTCGATGCCGCCCGCATCCGGCTCGGCGGCGTGCAGCCCGGGCAATGGCCGGACAGCGGCCTTGGTTGTCCGCTGCAAGGCGAGCAGGTCGAGGCCGGACCCATCGACGGGCTCGTGCTCTCGCTGCGCCACGCGGGCCGCGTCTACACCTACCACACGGACCGCAAGACCGTCCGCCCCTGCCCGGCCATCGAAGCCGGGTAATCGCCCGGGCCAAAAGAAAGGGGGCCGCCTCGCGGCGGCCCCCCAGGGTCCATCGGTGTACCGGGATTACCGGCCGCGCCGATGCGTCTTGAAGGACGCGGACGCCTGCGTCTTGCCTGCGAGGTGGAAGCCGAGCGCGACCTGGGCCGGGGCCCGGTTGTTCTGCAGCAGCCACATCGTGGCACCCGTCGGGCCGGAATAGGCAACGTCGACGCTGTCCTTCGGTTCGACGCCGAAGCTGTTCACGTCCGGCACAATCTCCCGGGCCAGGTCCACACTGCCGTGCTGCACGTCGACTTCGCCGTCACGGGCCTCGACGGTCAGCGTGTAGTTGAACTTCTCCGGCAGGAACCCGCCGCCCGCGGTGAGCGTGAACGGCAGGATCAGCGTGCGATCGTTGTAATCCCACGAATTGGCGAGCCAGTCGAGGAACCCCTGCCCGGTCGCATCGAACTGCGCGGTCAC
>CAZRLI010000132.1:0-6157 GCA_964600535.1 uncultured Steroidobacteraceae bacterium
TCGCTTCCTCTTCGGTGACCATCCTTATGGAAGCCCGGCCAGCGGCAGCGAACGCTCGCTCGGCGCGATCACGCGCGACGATGTGCTGGCTTACTACCGCGCGAACTTCGGCGCCGATCGCCTCACCCTCATCTTCGCCGGCGACGTCGATTCCGCGGCGCTCGAAGCGGCGGTCCGGCGCGCGTTTGCCGGCTGGGGCCGCGCCGCGGCAGCGGTGCCGGCGCTGGCGGCCGCGCCGCGCGCCACCGGTCGCCGCGTCCTGCTCATTGACCAACCCGGCGCGGCGCAGACGCATTTCTGGCTGGCGAACACCGGGGTGGCGCGCAAGTTCGCCGACCGCGCGCCGCTCGATGTCGTGAACACCCTGTATGGCGGCCGCTTCACCTCGATCCTGAATACCGAGCTGCGCATCAAGTCGGGGCTCTCCTATGGCGCGAGCTCGGGCTTCACGCGTGGCAGCGTGCCGGGAGAGTTCGCGATCCGCTCGTTCACCAAGACCGATACGACCGGCAAGGCCATCGACCTCGCGCTCGGGACGCTCGAGCGCCTGCACAAGGACGGCGTGGCGGACGACATGCTCGGTTCCGCGCGCGCCTACGTGCTCGGCCAGTTCCCGTTGCAGCTCGAGACCTCGTCGAACTGGGCCGCGGCGCTCGCGGAGCTCGAGCTGTACGGTCTCGGGCGCTCGTACATCGAAGGCTACGGCGCGGCGGTCGAAGCGGTGACGCCGGCTGCCGCGAAGCGCGTGATCGCCGAGGCCTTCCCGCCGGCCGGCGACCTCGTGATCGTCGTGATCGGCGATGCGGCGAAGATCCGCGACACCGTTGCGAAGTACGGGCCGGTGACCGAGACGACACTCGCGGCGCCGGAATTCAGGCCGGCGGTCGCGCACTAGGCTTCGCGCTACCCGCCGCGTCGGTGCGAATCGAGGCACGCCTCGGCGATGGCCGCGACGTGCCGGTGATCCGTGCCGCAGCACCCGCCGATCACCCTGATCTGCGGAAGCTTCCGGCGCAGCTCGCTGTACTGTTGCGCGAGGGCGGGGGCGTCGCCGCGGTCCAGTTCGGTCGCCGCATTCAGTTCCGCATGGCTCTTGCAGGAGGCGTTGGCCCGGATGCCGCCGATGCGGGCGGTCCAGGTCTCGCCGAGGGCGAGCGTCGCTGCGAAGTGGGTCGGGTGCGCACAGTTGATCATGTAGTAGCCCGGCGCGGCGTGGGTCGCCGTGTCCACTGCCGCGATCGCATCGCCCAGGGTTTCGCCGCTCGGCAACCTGCCGTCGGTCTCGACCGTGAACGAAATGACGGAGGCCTTGCCAACGGCCTTCGCCGCCCGCGCCACGCCGATGGCCTCGGGTGAGTTCGTCATGGTGATGGCCGAAATGACCTCGGCGCCGGCGGCGGCCATGACGCGAATCTGCTCGGCGTGATAGGCCTCGGCGACTTCGGGACGCATCAGGTCGGCGGCGATGTAGCCGTCGCCTCGCGGGCCGACGCAGCCGGAGACGAGCATCGGGGCCTCGCGGGTGTGGTGGCGATCGCGCAGCTCGTGCATCAGCGCGATGGCCGCCCGGTTGGCCGCGGCCAGGTCCGCCTTCGAGTAGCCGAGCCGGTCGCCCCAGTCGGCGCTCGAGCGCCAGGTCGGGCTTTCGAGGATGAACCCCACCCGCAGTCGCTGCGCGAGGGCGATGTAGCGCTCGTAGTAGCGTGACAGCGCGGCGCGCCCTTGCGGCGTGGCGAGCAGGTGAAACGCGGCAAAGTGGGGCAGCTCCTGCGCATCGTCGTAGATCAGCGTCGTTTCGATGCCGCCGTCGGTGAGAAGGAAGGGCCGCGCTTGGGCGATGAATTCTTCGAACATGTGGGTCTCCATGTGTGCGGGTGCTCTCGTGGTGGTTTGCCGCGGCGGATCAGGCGAGTTTTCGGCCGATGAGGAGCGCCCCGATCCGGCTCGATGCGCCGTCGAAGAAACCGGCGTCCCGCGGGGCGTGCTCCGGGTTGCGATACGTGCCGAGCAGCATGTCGAACCACGGCACGTCGCCGTAGTTGTAGCGGTGCACGCCGAGTGCATGGTGGATGGCGTGGCTCTCCGGGCGCTGGATGAACAGCCCGAGCCAGCGTGGCGTGCGGATGTTGGTGTGCTGGAACAGGCCGCAGAACATCGTGAGCAGCGAGACGGTGATCGCGGCTTCGAGTCCCACGCCGAATAGGCCGACCAGCGCCAGCGATCCGACGAGCGAGAAACCGGCGACGTCGAGCGGGTGGAACCAGAGCGCGCCCCAGACATCGAGCCGCTCAGCGCTGTGATGCGCCTGGTGCAGGTGTCGCCAGAGCGGCTCGACGCTGTGCATCGTGCGATGCCAGGCATAGAGGCCCGCCTCGTAGACGAGGAACCCGCCGGCGATCTGTGCCCAGAGCGGCAGCGCCGATGCGTCGAACAGGGTGTGCCGCGCGAACAGGGCGTCCCAGGTCATCGGGCCACCGAAGGCGATGGCGAAGTAGCTCGCCATGGCGGCGAAACCGCCGAGCAGGATCGTCATGGCTGTAGTCCTTGTGTCTGTGCAGGGGCGAAGGGCCGGAGGGCAATCACCGGCGTATCTCGGCGATCAGGTTGAACGGCGTTTCCGCGGCCCGGCGGAAGTGCGTGAAGCCGGCCTCCCGGAAGACCCCGGCGAGCCGCGCCGGCCCCGCCTGTGCGCCGAGCACCTGCTTGCCGCCCTCCGAGATCGCGTGCGCGCAGCAGATCAGCGTCGAACCGCCGTAGTACAGGTGCCCAACGGTCGAGAGGTTCTGCTCGGTGCGATCGTGGGCGAAGGGCTCGACCAGCATCACGGTCCCGCCGGGCGCCAGCACGGTGGCCGCGTGGCGCGCCGCCGCCACGGGGTCACCAAGATCGTGCAGCGTGTCGAAGAAGCAGATGAGCCCGTAGCCTTCGTCCGGGTACCCGGTCGCATGAGCGACCGAGAAGCTGACGCGGTCCGCGACTCCGGCGGCCAGTGCGAGCCGGCGCGCCGCCGCGATCGACTCGGCGTGCGTGTCGAAGCCGTGGAAGCGTGAGTTCGGAAACGCCTCGGCCATCAGCAAAGTCGAGTGGCCGTGCCCGCAGCCGATGTCCGCGACGGCGATGCCGGACTCGAGCTGCGCCACGACACCGTCGAGGCCCGGCAACCACTGCGACACGAGGTGCGCCTTGTAGCCGTTGCGGAAGAAGGCGGCCACGCCGCAGGCGAGGCGCGCATCGTGTTCACCCCAGGCGATACCGCGTCCCGTGCGAAAAGCCTCCAGCGCCTGCGGTTCGTCGTGCCACAGCGCGGCCGGCACATTCCACGCGTGCGGGATGTAGACGGGGCTGTCCTCGTCGGCGAGCACCAGGGCCTGCTCGGGGGACAACTCGTAGGTTTCCGTGTCGGCGTGATACCCGACATAGCCGGCCGCGGCCTGCGCGTTGAGCCACTCGCGCACATAGCGCTCGGCGCAGCCGGCACGCCGGGCAAGGGCCGAGGCACTCAGCGGGCCCGCGCCGGCGAGCGCGCCGTACAGCCCGAGCTTGCTGCCCAGGCTGACCATCAGGCCGGTGTACGACGAGGCGATGTCGCCGAGGGCCTGCATCGCGAATGCTTCAAGCTTGCTGTGATCGAGTGGCGCAGTCATGGGGCGGGTTTCCTCGGGCGGTGGTTGCCGCGCAGTCTTGCCGCCCCGGATCCCCGGCAACATGGACGCGGACCGATGGTTCGCCGATGATTTCCCGATGAAACCGCCTCGGAGCCCGGTGATCGATCTGGCCAACGAGCCGGATTTCATGCTCGGCGACCTGCGGGTGTGCCCGTCGGCCCGCGAGATCACGCGCGGCGGCGAGGCGCATGCGCTCGAGCCGCGCGTGATGCAGGTGCTCGTGGCGCTCGCCCGGGCGCGCAGTGCCACCGTGAGTCGCGATGCGCTGATCGAGCACTGTTGGGGCGGGGTGATCGTCGGCGAGGACGCGATCCAGCGTTGCATCGGCCGGTTGCGCCGCCTTGCCGACGCGGTCGGCAGCTTCGAGATCGAGACCGTCAGCCGGATCGGCTATCGCCTGCACGATCGTGCGCATGCGGCGGGCGAGGCCGATCGCCTGCCGCCACGGCAGGGCCGGGTACTGGCGGTACTGCCCTTCGACAACCTGTCCGACGACCCGGCGATGGGCTACGTGGGCGACGGCGTGGCGGACGAGATCCTGCAGGCCATTGCGCGCCGCTCCACGATCAGGGCGATCGGCCGCACCTCGAGTTTCCAGTTTCGGGGCGCGGACAAGAATGTCGCGCGCATTGGCGAGGCACTCGGTGCGACCCACGTGCTCGACGGATCGGTGCGCCGCCTCGGTGCCCGCGTGCGCATCGCGGCGCACCTGATGAACCTCGCAGACCAGCAGATGATCTGGTCGGATCGCTTCGATGGCGCGGTGGACGACCTGCTCGTGCTGCAGGAATCGGTCGCCGCGTCGGTCGTCGCGGCCCTCGATGGCGTGTTGAGCAAGGCACGCGCGCCCGCGCAGCGCCCGGCGGAAGCCCATGACCTCGTGCTGCAGCTGCATGACTGGACGGGACCGCCCGCGGCGGACGCGCTGCCTGCGCGCCTCGCGAAGCTCGAGCGCCTCGAGGCGCTCGCGGGTCGCGATGCTGGCGTGTGGGGGATCGTCGCCGCGGCGTATGCCTCGCTCTGCTGGGTGGCGCCGCAGGGCGATCGCCCGGGCATACGCGCGAGGGCGCGCCGTGCTGCCGATCGTGCGCTGGCGATCGACGCCTCAGCAGGTGATGCACACAAGGCGATCTACCTGCTCGAGCCGGCGATCGGGAGATTCGGCGAGGTGGAGCGACGCCTGCTGGCCGCGCGCGCGACGGCGCCGGACGACGGCGAGATCCATTGGTCGCTCTACACGCACTTCCTGTCGGTCGGCCGCCTGCGGGAGTCGTTTGCGGCGGCAGAGAGTGCCTATCGCGTCGATCCGCTGCGTCCCGCCAATGTATTGGCCTACGCCAACGCGCTCTTCACGACGGGCGAGGAGCGGCAGGCCCTTGGCCTCATGCACCATGCCCTCGATCGCTGGCCGCGGGACCCGATTGTCTTCGCCATCGCATTGTGGACGGCCGCGTCGGCGGGGCAGTTTCCCTTCGTCGATGGTGTGATGGCGACTTCTCCGGCCGACCGGTTTCCCGAGGATGCGCGGCAGCTCATCGAACCCGCCATCTTTGCGGTCGAGGCAATCCGGGACCGCCCCGGTGCCGCCGTCGATCGCGCGTTGCAGCGGCTGCGTACGGCGGCCGGCAGCGGACCGCCCCCGTTCAGCCTGATCGGCTTGTGTGCCGCGCTCGGTGCCGACCTGCCTGCGCTGTATGACATCGTCGACGGCGCGGACTTCGAGCCGTTGCGACGCGCGGACCTGACCCTGCCCGCGCCCGATGGCCTCGCGCACCTGTTCCTGCGCGTCAATGCGCGGCTGCGCGAGAGCCCGCGCTTCGTCCAGCTGTGTCGCAGGCTGGGCCTCGTGGACTATTGGGTCGCGGCGAACGCCTGGCCGGATTGCGTCGCCGAAACGGCGCCGCGCTATGACTTCGTGGCGCTTGCGCGCGCCGGCCGCTGATCAGTCGTCCGGCAGCGGGATGAACTCGCTCTCCCCCGGCACCGGCGCGAAGCGGCCGCCCGCCCAGTCGCGCTTCGCCTGCTCGATCCGCTCGCGGCTCGAGGCGACGAAATTCCACCAGATGTAGCGCGGCGTCGGGAAAGGCTCGCCGCCGAGCAGCATCACGCGCGAGTGGTGCCGCGCGCGCAGCGGTACGGTCAGTCCGCGCGTCAGCAGCGCGAGCTGCGCCTCGCCGAGCACCTGCCCGTCGATCTCGAGTTCGCCCGCCGCGACATAGACCGCGCGTTCCGTGTGGTCGGCGGGCAGCTCGAGCGCCGCGCCCGCGGGCATCGAGGCGTCCACATACAGCGTGGGCCACAACACTTCGACCGGCGATCGGCGGCCGAAAGCCTCTCCCGCGATCACGCGCAGGTCGCAGCCGTCGACGACGAGGTGCGGCAGCGACGCGACCGCATGGTGCGCGAAGGCGGGCGCGATCTCCTCATGGCCGTCGGGCAGTGCGACCCAGGACTGGATGCCGTGGATCGGCGAGCCCTGCGCGCGCGCGGCG
>CAZRLI010000133.1:0-6143 GCA_964600535.1 uncultured Steroidobacteraceae bacterium
CTGCATCACGATGAATGCCGCGAGCACGCCCAGCGGCAGCGTCACGATCGCGACGAGCGCGGACCTCGCGTGCCAGAGGAAGAGCGCGCAGACGAGCGCCACCACGAGGAACTCCTCGACGAGCTTGCGCGCAAGGTTGCGGACCGCCTCCCGGATCAGCGCGGAGCGGTCGTAGACCGGGACGACCTCGACACCGGGCGGCAGGCTGCCCGCGAGGCCCGCAAGGCGCGCCTTCACCGCATCGATCGCCGCGAGCGCATTCTTGCCGGATCGCAGCACGATGATTCCGCCCACCACCTCGCCTTCGCCGTCGAGCTCGGCGATGCCGCGGCGCAGGACGGGACCGCGCTGCACGAGCGCGACGTCGCGCAGCAGGACGGGAAGGTCGTCCGTGCCGCGCGCGATCGGCACGCGCTCGATATCTTCCCGGTCGCGCAGGTAACCCTCGCTGCGCACCATGATCTCCGCCTCGGCCTGCTCGATGACGGATCCGCCGGTCGCGCCGTTGGCCGCGCGGATCGCCTCCGCCAGCTGCCCCACCGTGATGCCGCGCAGCGCGAGTGCCGCGGGATCGGGCACCACCTGCCAGCCCTGCACCATGCCGCCGACGGTCGCGACTTCGGCGACATCGGGTATGGTCTTCAGCTCGTAACGCAGGAACCCGTCCTGCAGGGCGCGCAGTTCGCCCGGCCCGTGCGCGCCGCTGCGATCCACCAGCGCGTATTCGTAGATCCAGCCGACGCCGGTCGCGTCGGGACCCAGCGCCGGTGACACGGTGGCGGGCAGCCGCTCGCGCACCTGGCTCAGGTACTCGAGCACCCGCGAGCGCGCCCAGTAGAGATCCGTGTCGTCGTCGAACAGGACGTAGACGAACGAGTCGCCGAAGAAGGAGAAGCCTCGCACCGCCTTGACCCCCGGCACCGAGAGCATCGTGGTCGTGAGCGGGTAGGTCACCTGGTCCTCGACGATGCGTGGCGCCTGCCCGGGCCATTCCGTGCGTATGACGACCTGCGTGTCGGAGAGGTCCGGCAGCGCATCGAGTGGCGCGCGCACCAGCGCCCAGGCTCCCCAGGCCGCGATGGCGAGTGCGCCGATGAGCACGACAGCGCGATGCGCGAGCGCGGCGGCGATGAGGCGCGCGATCACGGGTGCGCCCCGTGCCCGCCCAGCCGTTCGAGGCCACCTGCGAGGCTCGCTTCCGAGTCGAGCAGGAACTGCCCGGATACCACCACCTGTTCGCCACCCTCGAGCCCGGCCAGGATTTCCGTGCGCCCTCCCCGGCTGCGTCCCGTGCGTACCGCCACCGGCGCAAAGTGGGCATCGCCGTGGCGCACGATGACGCGCGCCCGCTCGCCGCTGCCGATCACCGCATCGCTCGGCACGATCAGGCTTGCGCCGCCCGCTCCTTCCCGCAGGAAGACGCGCGCCAGCTGTCCCGCGGCCAGCCGCCCGTGCGGGTTATCGAGCACGATGCGCGCCGGCTGCGTGCGGCTCGACGCATCGAGCGCCGGCAACACGGATTCGACCCGTCCCACGACGCGTTCGGGCATGCCGCTGACTTCCGCGGCGATGGCGGTACCGGCCGACACGCCAGCCGCATCGGCCTGCGCAACGGACGCCAGCAGCCACACCGTGCGCGTGCCATTGACCCGGAACAGCGTCCTGCCGGTGGCCGCGGCTTCACCCTCGCGCACGCCGATCTCGCTGACCACGCCATCCAGGGGCGCGACCAGGCGGATGCGGCCGTCCTCACCGGACTGCTGCGCGCCCCGGGGTACGCCGAGCGCGCGCAGGCGCGCCTGCGCCGCCGGCCCGAGTTCGCGTGCCGCGGCGTCCGTGGACTGCGCAATGGCCCGTGCTTCGGCAAGCGCGCTGCTCCACGCCGGGGCGATCACGCTCGCAAGCGGTTCTCCCTGGCGAACCCTCGTATACGGCGCCCTGACGTACAGGCGATCGACGATGAGATCCGTGCGCGCGCTGACGATGCGCTCGAGCCGCTGGTCCCATTCCACCGTGCCTGGCACTGCCAGTTCTCCGCCGAGCGGGCCGCGCTCGACCGCGACCGTGCGGATGCCGAGGCTGCGCTGCGTGCCCGGCGCCACTTCGGCACCTGCGACCACCCCGTCATCCGCATACCGCGGCACCAGCTCCATGTCCATGTATGGCGACTTGCCGGGTTTGTCGAAATGCTGCGCGGGCACCATCGGGTCGTACCAGTAGAGAACCTTGCGTTCGCCCGCCGCGGCGGCCACGGGCGCGTGCGATGAACGGCTGCCCACCCACCAGCCCGCGGCTCCCGCGAGTGCGGCCCATGCGAGCGTGGCGACGGCCGCCGTGGCCCTCGATTCGATCTTCATGGCGTCGGCTCCTCGAAAAGATAGGCGAGTTCGACCCAGGCGCGGCCCAGCTCGGCCTGCTGTAGGGCATGGTCACGATGGGCAGCCGCCTCGTCGCGGCGGGCATCGAGCCAGGCACGCAGTTCGCCACCGGCCCGGTAGGACGCGAGGGCCGCGGCGCTGCGCTCGTGCGCCAGGCGCAGCACCTGCCCGAGGGCTTCCGCCTGCCGCCTGAGTCCGTTCCACTTCGCGTACGCGGCGCGCGTTCGGGCAGTGCGTTCACGGCGCAGGCCTTCCTGCCACGCGAGCGCCGCCCGCTGCCCGGCGATGCGCGCGGCGATGTCCGGCGCCTGCCGGTCGCGCGTGAAGAACGGCAGGCTGACGCCCACCTCCAGCATCAGCATGTCGTCGAAACCGCTGCGCTGCCCGTAGCTCGCGGCGAAGTTCCAGTCGGGGCGCCGCCCGGCACGGGCCTCTTCCAGGGCCGCCCCGGCGACGTCCACCCGGGCCTGCGCCGAGCGCATGGCCGGCTGGCGCTCGAGGGCCGCAAGCGCGTCCGCCTCCGGTTGCGGCGCCCGCTCGAACGGTGGCGCCTCGCTCGCGATCGTGACGGGGCCCTCCCCGATCCAGCGTTGCAGCTCGGCCAGGGCCTCGCCGGCCGCGCCGTCGACGGCGGCGGCTTCGGCGTCCAGTTGCAGCACGGCCGCCTCGGCCGCGAGTACATCGAGCGCGGACCCGCCACCCGCCATCCGCGACCGGGCCCACTGCAGGGCGCGCTGCGCTTCCTCCCGCAGCGAACCCAGGGCCTCGAGTTCGCGCGCCGCCGACCAGACCCCGACCCAGGCGTTCGCCGCCGACCGCGCGACATCGCTGCGCGTGGCGGCGGTCTCGGCCCGCGCGAGGTCGACGGCCCGCGCCGCGACGGCGCGCTGCGCCGCACGCTTGGCGTGCGCCGGCACGGACTGGCTGATGCCGAGCCTCTTCTCGGTCATCGAATCGGCATCGGGATCGAAGGCGTCGGCGCCCGTCACCGGCAGGTCGTCGATGCCGAGCGCGAGCAGGGGATCGGGCAGCCGGCCGGCGCGCCGCAGGTCCTGGGTTGCGGCTTCGACCATCGCGGAACTGGCCTCGAGCTGCGGCGCGCGCCCGATGGCGCGGCGCGCCGCTTCGGCGAGCGTCAGCCCGCTCACGGCGGCGGAAACGCCCGCGGGCAGCACCAGCCAGGCCATCGCGAGGCAGGACGGCAGCAGGCGCGCGGCACGCGCGCCGGCGTGGCGGAATGAATGGATCATGGAACCTCCGGCTGGAGCGACGGGAACGCGCCGGCACCTGGGCGCCGGCGCAAACGTGCGCGGGTCCGGAGGGGGCTAGATCAGGAGGCTACAGTAGCGCAGGCGTGGCGGAGGATCGGCGGTGGAGCGTGGCGCCGCGAAGGCCGCCGGTCGCGCCGGCGGTGCGGCGAACACGATGAAGCCGGCAAACGGGGCGAGCGTGGCGACCGCCATGGCCGACTTCGCGAGGTCGACCGGCGCGGGACTATCCGGCGCGCAATGGCTCGCGCAGCGCGCGGACTCGCCGGCCCCGACCTGCATGGACGGCGAACCGGGGCAGTCATGGGCTGCCACCGCGAGCGGCTGGAACAGGAGGCAGAAACCCGCCGCGAGGACGATGCGCAGGCCGTGCTTGCGGCGCCGATTCATGCCCCGGATCATACGCGCGCGGGGCCTGAAACGACCTGATCCGCGTCAAATCGTCCGCGAGAGCTTGCGCAGGTAGGCGGCAAAGGGCGCCCCGAGCTCCGGATGGGCCAGCGCGTGCTCGACGGTGGCCTGCAGGTAGCCGAGCTTGTTGCCGCAATCGTAGCGCTTGCCGGCAAAACGATAGGCATAGACCGGCTCGTCCTGCATCAGCCGCGCGATGCCGTCGGTCAGCTGGATCTCGCCGCCGGCACCGCGCCCGATGCGCTCGAGGTGCTCGAAAATCCGCGCGGTCAGCACGTAGCGGCCGACAACTGCGAGGCGCGACGGTGCCGCCGCCGGCTTCGGCTTCTCGACGATGCTGCGGATCGGCTGCACGAGGCCGTGGCCGCGGCCGACCGCCACGATGCCGTACTTGTCGGTCTCCTTCTTCGGGACCTGCTCGACGCCGAGCACGCTCGCGTGGACCTCGGCATACACTTCGGCCATCTGGGCGAGGCAACCCTGCTCGCCTTCGATCAGGTCGTCGGCCAGGTGCACGAAGAACGGCTCGAAACCGATCGCCGGTGCCGCGCACAGCACGGCGTGGCCGAGGCCGAGCGGCGCGGGCTGGCGGATGTAGATACAGGACGCGTACTTCGGCAGCACGCTGCGCAGCTGCTTCACCAGCTCGTTCTTGCCCTGCGAGACGAGCAGCTTCTCGAGCTCCTGGTCGGAGTCGAAGTGGTCTTCGATCGCGCGCTTGGATGCACCGGTGATGAAGACAAGGCGGCGCGCGCCGGCTTCAAGCGCCTCCTCCACCGCGTACTGGATGAGCGGCTTGTCGACGACGGGCAGCATCTCCTTCGGGCTCGCCTTGGTGGCCGGCAGGAACCGGGTACCGCGGCCGGCCACGGGAAACACCGCGGTGCGGATCGACGCCTTCATGCGCATGCGGCGATTCTAGCGTATCGGCCGCATGCGCCGCGTCAGCGTGGGCTCGCGGGCGCCTTCTTCGGTGCGACGGGCTTCACGCCGGCCCCGACGCGCAGCTGTTCGCGGTTGTCGTCGATTACCCGGCGGCCAATGCCCTCGACGAGCGCCAGCTCTTCGACGCTCTTGAACGGGCCGTGGGCCTTTCGATAGGCGACGATCGCCTCGGCGCGCGCCGGCCCGACCCCCTTCAGCGCGCGATCGAGCGTCGCGGCGTCGGCGGTGTTGATGTTGACGGGATCGGCGAGGGCAGCGAATGGCAGCGCGCAGAACAGCAGCAGGCAGGCAACGAAGGTTCGCATGGTGGGTCTCCCCGGTTGGTCAGGCGGCAGGGCCGCATGGGGAAGACGCTACGCCGCGCGCGGCGGCATGCCGAGCTGCAAAAGCGCGGCGATCGTGCTGAATTGCGGGTCAGTCCCGGATCGGCTTGTCCGCGCCGTCATTGACGCGTTCGCGCAGGTCCTTGCCGGGCTTGAAGTGCGGCACGTACTTGCCGGCGAGTGCCACCGCCTCGCCGGTCTTCGGGTTGCGTCCCTGGCGCGGCGGGCGAAAGTGCAGCGAGAAACTGCCGTAGCCCCGGATCTCGATCCGGTCGCCGGTCGCGAGCGCATCGCTCATGATCTCGAGGATCTGTTTCAGCGCGAGCTCGACGTCCTTCGCCGGCAGGTGCTTCTGCTTCGCGGTGATGAGCTCGATGAGTTCCGACTTGGTCATGCAGTTCTCACCCCCGTGCGGCCGGCGCCCGGGTCCTGCGACCCGGGTGCCGGCGCATTCGACTGTCCCTCTCGCGTCAGGACCGGTCCGACGAGCCGATCTGCTCCTTCAGCAGGTCGCCGAGCGACGTGCCGGAACTCGCAGGACCCTGGTCGGAACGGTAGCTCGACACGGCTTCCGCCTCTTCGTGGGCTTCCTTGGCCTTGATCGACAGCGAGATCGTGCGCGTCTTGCGGTCGACGCCGGTGAACTTCGCCTCGATCTCCTCGCCTTCCTTCAGCACGGTGCGCGCATCCTCGATGCGATCGCGGCCGAGTTCGGAGGCCCGCAGCTGGCCCTCGATGCCGTTGCCGAGATCGATGACCGCGCCGCGTGCGTCGACTTCCTTGACGGTGCCGCGCACGATCGTGCCGCGCGGATTCTC
>CAZRLI010000134.1:0-6084 GCA_964600535.1 uncultured Steroidobacteraceae bacterium
GAAGGCGTTGACGCTCGAACTCGCGCACTTCGAGGATGCCGACTTCTACGACAAGCTGACGCGCGCGCGGCGCGAGGCCTCGAGCCGCCCGTTGTCGCTCGTGATGCGGACCTTCGGCCTCGCCCAGAATGCCGTGTCGCTGGTGAGCTTCTCGGTCCTGCTCGCGCACTTCTCGCCCTGGGCGGTGGTGGTGCTGGTCATCGCGGGCCTGCCGGCGTTCATCGCCGAGGCCCGGTTCTCGGGCGATGCGTTCCGGCTGTTTCGCTGGCGCTCTCCCGAGACGCGCATGCAGATGTACCTCGAGACGGTGCTCGCGCGCGAGGACCACGCCAAGGAGGTCAAGCTCTTCGGGCTCGGCGGGCGCTTCCTGCAGCGCTATCGCGACATCTTCCGCCGCCTCTACCACGAGGATCGCGCGCTCACCATGAAGCGCGACGCCTGGGGGCTCGGCCTCGGGCTGATCGCGACCGTCACGTTGTACGGTGCCTATGCCTGGATCGCGATCGAGGCAGTGCGGGGCGTGATCACCCTCGGCGAGATGACCATGTACCTGATGCTCTTTCGCCAGGGACAGGCCGCCGTGTCCGCGAGCCTCGCCGCGATCGGCGGCATGTACGAAGACAACCTCTATCTCTCGACGCTGTACGACTACCTAGAAACCGAGGTGCCGCCCGCGCCGGGCACCCTCGCGCGGGGACCGCAGCCGCAGGACGGCGTGCGATTCGAGCAAGTGACGTTTCGCTATCCGGGCGCCGAGCAGCCGGCGCTCGTCGACATCGACCTGCACCTGCCGCCGGGCGCGAGCCTCGCGCTCGTCGGCGAGAACGGCTCGGGCAAGACCACCCTCATCAAGCTGCTGACACGCCTCTACCGGCCGACCAGCGGCCGCATCCTGCTCGATGGCCTCGATCTCGCGGCCTGGGATGCGGACGTGTTGCGCAGGCGCATCGGAGTCATCTTCCAGGATTTCGCGCGCTACCAGATGCAGGTCGGCGAGAACATCGGGGCGGGCGACGACGACTACTTCGAGGACGAGGCCCGGTGGCGCGCGGCGGCCGAGCGCGGCCAGGCGGACGAGTTCATCGCCGCCCTCCCGGGCGGCTACCGCACGCAGCTCGGCAAGTGGTTTCGCGAGGGACGCGAGCTTTCCGGCGGCCAGTGGCAGAAGATCGCGCTATCCCGCGCATTCATGCGCACGCGCGCCGACATCCTCGTGCTCGATGAACCGACGGCGGCCATGGACGCGCAGGCGGAGGCGGATGTCTTCGAGCACTTTCGCCGGCTCGCGACCGGACGCATAACGATCCTGATTTCGCATCGCTTTTCGACGGTGCGCATGGCGGACCAGATCGTGGTGCTCGAGCGCGGGCGCATCGTCGAGCGCGGCTCGCACCGGGAGCTCGTCGACCTCGCCGGCCGCTATGCGCACCTTTTCGCGCTGCAGGCGCGGGGATATAAATGAGGGCGAACCGTTTAACTTAACGTCGTGCGGCCGGGCGAGGCGTCGATGCGACGCATTACCTTGACTTGCAGCTCTGCTATCCTGCGGTGCATGCGGCTCCGGGCGACCGGCGCGGCGAAAAATTCGATACCAGGGGGACATTCATGAAACGTCAGTTTGCCGTCATGGCAACCGCGGCCCTCGTTGCCGCGATTGCCGGCTACAGCACCGCAGCGCCCGTCAATGCCAGCCGCTCACTGCCGAGCGCCTCGGCACTGGCGCTGGCAGCGCCGGTGCAGTCTTCGCGCAAGATCGACCCGGCCCTGTCCGGGGCGAAGGGTGAAGTCGATGTCATCGTGCAGCTCGCCGGCAAGCCGCTCGCGGTCGCGAACGGCCAGAACGCCAAGCGGCTCGGTGGCCTGCTGACCCACGCGCAGCAGCGCGCCTATGGCGCGACGCTCGCGCGCGACCAGGACGCGATGCTCGCGCGCCTGCTCGCCCTCGGTGGGCGCGAGATTGCCCGTACCCGCATCGCCTACAACTCGGTGATCGTGCGCATCGACGCCGAACAGCTGTATTCGGTGGCCGGCTATCGCGACGTGCTGTCGGTGCGCCCGACGCGTGACTACGGCATGGACCTGTCCGAGACGGTGCCCTACATCGGCGCTGCCATCGCGCAGGCGCAGGGGGTCACCGGCGCCGGCGTCACGGTCGGCGTGATCGACTCCGGCGTCGACTACACGCACTACAACCTCGGCGGCGCCGGCACGGATGCCGCCTACGAGGCGGCCTACGGCACCTCGATCACCGATCCGCGCAACACCACGCGCGACGGCCTGTTCCCGACGTCGAAGGTGATCGAAGGCCACGACTTCATCGGCGAGCAGTGGCCCAACGCGGCGGCGGTCGAGGACGACGACCCGATCGACATCCAGGGGCACGGCACCCACGTGTCGGACATCATCGCCGGACTGTCGGCCGATGGCGTGCACAAGGGCGTGGCGCCCGGTGCCAAGCTGGTCGTCGCCAAGGTCTGCAGCTCCGTCGCGACTTCCTGCAACGGCGTCGCGCTGATGCAGGCCATGGACTACATGCTCGACCCGAACCGCGACGGCTCGATGGACGATGCAGTCGACGTGATCAACATGTCCCTCGGTTCGAGCTACGGCCAGATCCAGGACGACCTCTCGCTCGCGAGCGCGAACGCCGTCCAGGCCGGCGTGGTCGTGGTCGCGTCGGCCGGCAACAGTGCCGACCGGCCGTTCATCACCGGTTCGCCGGCTTCGACACCCGAGGTGTTGAGCGTGGCGCAGACCGAAGTGCCGAGCGCACTCGCGTTTCCGCTGGTCATCAATTCGCCGGCGAGCATCGCGGGCGCCTACACCAACACCGCCACCGTCGAGTGGGCACCGGTCGAGGGACACAATGTCACCGGCGACGTGGTGCCGGTCGCGACGCTCGCCTGCAACGGCAATGCATTGCCGGCGAACCTCGCGGGCAACGTCGCGCTGATCAACCGCGGTTCCTGCGCGATCAGCCAGAAGGTGCGCAACGCGACGGATGCCGGCGCGACGGCCGTGATCCTCGGCCTCGTCGCGGCGGGCGACGCCGTGTCGTTCTCGAACGGCGGCGAGTGCGCGCCGGACGGCAGCGACTGCGCGCCGACCCTGGTCGTGACGCAGGCGGTCGCCAATTCGATCCGCGCGGCGATCACCGGCGGCTCGGCGGTGAATGTCACGATTTCGGATGCCAGCGCGCAGTCGCGCCGGGGCTGGATCGTGGGCACTTCCTCGCGCGGCCCGTCGACCAGCTTCGCGGCGATCAAGCCCGAGATTGGCGCGCCGGGCGCGTCCGTTTCGGCGATTGCCGGTACGGGCACCGGTGAGGAAGCCTTCGGTGGTACCTCGGGCGCGGCGCCCATGGTGTCGGGCTCGGCGGCGCTGTTGCTGTCGAAGAACCCCTCGCTGACGCCGACCCTGGTGCGCGCGCTGCTCGCGAACACCGCGGACCCGGAGATCTACCAGCGTGCGCTGGTCGGCGAAGGCCAGGTGCTCGTGCCGATCACCCGCATCGGCGGCGGCGAGGTGCGCGTGAACCGCGCGCTCGCGGCGCGCACGGCGGTATGGGATGAGGACAGCAAGACGCCGGCCCTTTCCTTCGGCTACCACAGCGTCAGCTACCCGATGATGCTGAGCCGCACGGTGAAGGTGCGCAATTTCTCGTCGAAGACGCGCCATTATTCGGTGCAGAAATCGTTCCGCTATGAGGACGATGCGGCGAGCGGTGCGGTCACGGTCATGGCACCGTCGTCCGTGCGGGTGCCGGGCAACGGTACCGCGACCTTCAAGGTGCTCGTGTCGATCAACCCGGCCAAGCTTGGCGACTGGCCGTGGGCGGGCGGCGCCGGTGGTTCGCAGGGCGGCAACGGTTCGCTGCTGCAGTCGGTCGAGTACGACGGCTACATCACGCTGAAGGACGGGTCCGACGAAGTGCACGTGCCCTGGCACGTGCTGCCGAAGAAGGCGGCGCTGGTGCAGGCGCTCGGCGACAAGGTCGTGATCCCGGCGGGCCAGACGAGTGCTCCGCTGCGCCTGATCAACCTCGCGTATGCCAAGGCGGGCGTGGCCGAGCCCTTCGCGCTGCTCGGCACGAGCGCACGGATCCCGGCGGACCAGCTGCCGGGGCCGGGCGAGAACTTCGCCGTGGTCGACCTGCAGGCGGTCGGCGCGCGCCTCGTTGCCGTGCCGGCGAGCCTCGGCGGACTCGGCCTGCAGGTGGCCGTGAGCACCTGGGGCATCCGCGCGCACCCGAGCTACCCGGCGGAGTTCGACGTCTATCTGGACGTCAACGCCGATGGCACCGACGACTTCGTGATGTACACGTCGGAGGCGGGCGGCTTTGCCGCCACGGGCCAGACGACCGTCTCGGTCGTGAACCTCGCGACCGGAAGCGGTGCCGCGTACTTCTATGCGGACACGGACCTCGAGACGGGCAACGTCATCATGACGATGCCGCTGGCGCCGTTCGGCATCAGCGCAAGCTCGCAGCTCGGCATCTCGGTGCTGGCGTTCGACAACTACTTCACCGGGAATCTGACCGATTCCATCGACGGCAGGATCTTCACGCCGTCGCTGCCGAAGTACGACGTCAGCGCGCCGCCGGCGGCCGGGGTGAATCCGCTCAGCGCCACCACGCTCACGGTGATGGCGGTGCCGGGCGGCGATGCGGCCTCGCCGTCGCAGAGTGGCCTGCTGTTCTTCTATCGCAGCGCCAACAAGGGCCTCGAGACCGACATGATCGAGGTGGTCCAGCGCTGATCGGCGCGCAGGACCGGTCACTACGGGACGCCCCGGCGGAGTCATCCGCCGGGGCGTTTTTTTTCCGGTGGCCCCTGGCTAGGACGGGCCCTAGGTCCGCCGCGCTTCCAGTTCCTCCCAGCGTGCCATTGCCGCCTCGGCCTGCGCATCGATCGCGGCGAGGCGCTGCGTCTGGGCGCGCCTCTCGTCCGGCGTCGCGCGATGGTAGCCCGGTGCGCACATCAAGGCGGTGAGCGCCAGCTTCTCCTGTTCGAGCGCCTCGATCGCCGCGGGCAGGCCATCGAGCTCGCGCTGCTCGCGGAACGACAGGCGCCTGCGCTCGCGTTCGCGGGGCGCTGCGGGTGCCGGCGCGGGCTGCGGGGCGGGCGGCGGGGCGGGCGCGGCCGCGCGCTGCGCAAGCCAGTCCGTGTATCCGCCCACGTACTCGCGCCAGAGCCCATCGCCTTGCGCGACGAGCGTCTGCGTCACCACGTTGTCGAGGAAGGCGCGGTCGTGACTCACCAGCAGCAGGGTGCCGGGATAGCCCTGCAGGGTCTGCTCGAGCAGCTCGAGCGATTCCATGTCGAGGTCATTGGTCGGCTCGTCGAGCACCAGCAGGTTCGCGGGCTGTGCGAACAGGCGCGCGAGCAGCAGGCGGTGGCGTTCGCCGCCCGACAACATGCGCACCGGCGAGCGCGCGCGCCGCGATGGAAAAAGGAAGTCCGCCAGGTAGCTGGTCACGTGCTTGCGCTCGCCGTTCACCTCGACCCAGTCCGAGCCTGGACTGATGGTTTCCGCGACCGTGCGGTCGGGGTCGAGTTGCGTGCGCAACTGGTCGAAGTACGCGACGCGCAGGTGGGTGCCGGTGCGTACCTTGCCGGTGTCCGCGGCGATCTCGCCCAGCAGCAGGCGCAGCAGCGTGGTCTTGCCGGCGCCATTCGGGCCGATCACGCCGAGCCGGTCGCCCCGCATGATGCGCATCGAGAGGTCGCGCACGAGTGTCCGCGCACCGAAGCTCTTGCCGACGCCCTCGAGTTCGGCGACGAGCTTGCCGGAGCGCTCGCCGGAGTCGAGCGAGATGCGCAGGTTGCCGATGCGTTCGCGACGCGCAGCGCGGTCCTCGCGCAGCTTCTCGAGCCGCCGCACCCGCCCTTCGTTGCGCGTGCGGCGGGCCTCGACGCCCTGGCGGATCCAGGCTTCCTCCTGCTTCCAGAACCGGTCGAAGCGGCGGTTTGCGACTGCCTCCGCGGCGAGCTCCTGCGACTTCGCGCGTTCGTATGCGGCGAAATTGCCGGGGTAGGAGCGCAGCACTCCGCGGTCGAGCTCGATGATGCGGGTCGCCACGCG
>CAZRLI010000135.1:0-6069 GCA_964600535.1 uncultured Steroidobacteraceae bacterium
CGCGAGGCGCACCACTTGCAGGCATTGTCCATCACGTTGCCGAGCATTTCCGCCAGGTCGTCGCGGTCGCCGACGAACAGCGCATCCTCGCGGACCGCATTCTCGATCGAGAAGTCCTTGTTCGAGTGGGCGCGCAACAGCGCCGCGCGCAAGTCGCCGACCACCGCGCGCAGCGCGACGGCGCCCTGCCCCACCGTCGCGCCGCCGCTGGTGGCGGCACGGCGCAACTGGTGTTCGACGATGGTGACCATCCGGTCGATCTCGCGTTCGAACTGCGGCCGCAGGACCTCGATGGACTGTGCGCCGTACAGCGTGGCGCGCATCACCGCGAGCGGTGTCTTCAGGCTGTGGGCGAGATTGCCGAGGGTCTTCCGATAGCGCGCGATGCGCTCGCGCTCGGCGGCGAGCAGTGCATTGAGATTGTTCGCCACGCCATCGAGTTCGCGCGGCCAGCGCTGCGAAAGCGCCTCGCGGGCGCCCGACTCGATGCCGCGGATCTCGCCCTCGAGCTGCTGTACCGGCGCGAGCGTGCGCCGCAGCAGCAGTGCCAGCGTGCCAAGGAGCAGCAGGGCGAGTGCCGCGAACCAGCCGAACATCTGCGAGCGCACGCGCTCCAGTTGCGAGGCGTAGGGATCGAGGCTGGTGGCGACGCTGAAGGTCAGTGCG
The DNA here is from genome assembly GCA_964600535.1 of uncultured Steroidobacteraceae bacterium. GTDB lineage: Bacteria > Pseudomonadota > Gammaproteobacteria > Steroidobacterales > Steroidobacteraceae > CADEFQ01. The sequence continues at coordinate 667 of CAZRLI010000135.1, forward strand.
CGCGAACGCCCGTCGTCATCGCGCCAGGCGATGCCCCGGCTGCGCACCGCGACGGCACCGATGCCCGGCCAGTCCTGCCGCAGGGTGCGGCGCGAGCCGGGCGGCAGCGGCGCGACGCTCCCGGCGCGCGCGCCGACGCTCGACGGGGAGCGCCAGCCCTCGCGGCCGTCATCGATCGCGGCGTACAGGCCCGATCCGGGCGTCGCCAGGCGCGGATCGGCCAGGCGCGTGACGGTGACGCCGGCGGCCGTCGTTTCCGTGGCTGCAATCAGCGCGACAGTCTGCGCGTCGAGCAGTTCGTCCAGCGAGCGGTCCGCGAGTGCGCGGAATACCGCGTCCAGTGCGACTATCGTGACACCGAAGAACAGCACCAGCGACACCGACACCGAGACGATGAGCCGCCGTCGCAACGAAGGCATGCGGGTCCTTCAGTGGGGATCGCGCGGCAGGGAGAAACGGTAACCCCGGCCGCGCAGGGTCTCGATCGGCCGCAGCTTGTCGTCAGGATCGAGCTTCTTGCGCAGCCGGCCCATGAACACCTCGATCGTGTTGCTGTCGCGCTCGAAATCCTGCTCGTACAGCCGTTCGGTCAGTTCGGCTTTCGAGATCACCTCGCCGGCGCGCATCATCAGGTGCTCGAGCAGGCGGTATTCGAAGGTCGTGAGGTCGATGGCGGCGCCCCTTACCGCCACCGTCTGCGAGCGCAGGTCGAGCACCACGGGAGCGCAGGACAGCACCGGGCTCGCCCAGCCGCCGGCGCGGCGCAGCAGCGCCTGGACGCGTGCCAGCACCTCCTCGAAGCGGAACGGCTTGGCGACGTAGTCATCGGCACCGGCCTCGAGGCCCGCCACCTTGTCCTGCCAGCGATCGCGGGCGGTCAGCACCAGGATGGGGAACGTCTTGCGCTCGGTGCGCAGGGTACGGATGAGGTCCAGGCCCGGCAGCCTGGGCAGGCCGAGATCGACGATCGCGAGATCGACCGGATACTCGCGCCCCGCATACAGGCCCTCCTCGCCATCCGCGGCCAGGTCGACGGTGAAACCGGCCGATACCAGGTCGCCCTTCAGTGCTTCACGCAGCGCAGCCTCGTCTTCCACCACCAGGATGCGCATCAGAGCTCCGCGCCGCTGGCGGCGTCGATGCGCACGGTCCAGACACGCCCGTCGTCGGACAGCAGCCGCAGCTGGTGCACGCGGCGCCCGTTCGACTCGTGCGTCTCCGCGCGGATCACCCGTGCGTGGTATTTGCGCTCGGCGCGATTGACGGCCTCATCGAGGCTGATGCCCTCGGCGCGCGGCGCGCGTTCCGGGTCCCGCCGGCCGCCCTTCTGGGCCCAGGGCGGCGGCTCGGCAACCGCCGCGGGCATCGCCAGGGCGCTGCCGAGCAGCAGGACGGCGGCAAACATGAGGGCCGGCTTCATTTCACGCGCCAGTCTAATCACCCCTGCTGAACCGTGCCTGAAGAACATCAGCCTTGCCGTGCGGCGTCCTTGGCGGCCACCCAGAGTCGATCCCAGGCGGCCGCGTCGAGGCCGTCGAGTACTTGTCCCGAGGCGGATGCCAGCGCCTCCATGTGGCGAAACCGGGCCTCGAACTTGCCGCTTGCGTCGCGCAATGCCTGCTCGGGATCGATGCCGAGGTGGCGCGCCCAGTTGCTGATCGCAAACAGCAGGTCGCCCAGTTCCTCGGCCTGGCGTTGCGCCGTCCCGGCGCGCACCGCGTCGTCCAGTTCGGCCAGTTCCTCCTGCACTTTCGCCCGGCTGCCCGCGGCATCCGGCCAGTCGAATCCGACCCGGGACGCGCGGCGACCGAGCTTGGCGGCGCGCGCGAGGGCCGGCAACGCGAGCGGTACGTCGGCCAGCACGCCGCGGGCGCCGGCGGCGTCCCGCTCGCCGGCCTTGATTGCTTCCCAGGCCGCCGTCTGTTCGGCCGCGTCGGCGTAGTGCGCACCGGCGAACACGTGCGGATGCCGGGCGGTGAGCTTGTCGGCGATCGAGGTGGCCACGTCATCGAACGCGAACCAGCCCTTTTCCTCCGCGAGCCGCGCGTGGAACACGACCTGGAACAGCAGGTCCCCCAGTTCCCCGCGCAGCCGGGCCGGATCGCCGGCCGCGATCGCATCCGCGACCTCATAGGCCTCCTCAATCGTGTAGGGGGCAATGGTCGCAAAGGTCTGCTCGCGGTCCCACGGGCAGCCCCCGTCGGGTGCGCGCAGGCGCACCATGATCCCGAGCAGCCGCGCCAGCGCGGATCCGGCCGCGTTCATCGCGCGGCTCCCGTCACCAGTCCGTAGAACGTCATCAGCATGCCGGCCGTCGCGCCCCAGATGTGGCGGTCGCCGTACGGGATGTCGTACAGCTCGACGTCCTCGTCTCCGAAGCGCCGCACCCGCGAGCGGTGGTTGTGCGCATCGAAGACGTGCGCCAGCGGCACCTCGAAGGTGTCGCGCACTTCCCGCGAGTCGAGTGACAGCGAAAACCCCGGATCGACCAGCGCGACGACGGGGGTGACGCGAAAGCCGCTGGCGATCACGTGGTCGGGCAGGTAACCGAGCGGATGCACGCGCGCCGGTTCGAGCCCGATCTCCTCGTGCGTCTCGCGCAGCGCCGCGGCGAGCGGGCCCGCGTCGCCCGCCTCGATGCGTCCGCCCGGGAAACTGATCTGCCCGCCGTGCCTGCGCAAGGCCTCCGCCCGCTGCGTCAGCAGCACCGTGAGGCCGCCCGGATGGTCGACGAGCGGCACCAGCACCGCAGCGGGCACCGGATGCGCCGGGAAATGCGCGCGGAAGCGCCAGCTTTGCTCGGGCGACATGCCCGCAAGTCGCCATTCGTCCTGGTCGGCCGATGGCACCGTGCCGCGCAGGCGCGCCACGACGCGTTCGCGCAAGCCCGCAGTCACTCGATCCCCGACATTCAGCCGCCGCCGCTGGTGCCGCCCTTGATGCCACCCTTGGCGAGTTCGGCCGGATCGAGCAGCGCGACGAGTTCGGCGCGCGCGAGATCGGTCATGGTCGCCGCGACCTCGAGGATGGGCTTGCCCTGTGCGTAGGCCTGCTTGGCGATGGCGGCGCCCTTCTCGTAGCCGATCACCGGATTGAGGGCCGTCACCAGGATCGGGTTGCGATCGAGGGCCTCGGCCAGCCGCGCCCGGTTGACCGTGAACCCGGCAATTGCCTTGTCCGCCAGCAGGCGCGAAATGCTGGCCAGCAGTCGCGCGCTCTCGAGCAGGTTGTGCGCAATCACGGGCAGCATGACGTTCAGCTGGAAGTTGCCGGACTGGCCGGCCACCGTGATGGTGGTGTCGTTGCCGATCACCTGCGCGGCAACCATCGCCGCCGCCTCCGGGATCACCGGATTCACCTTGCCCGGCATGATGCTGCTGCCCGGCTGCAGCGCGGGCAGCGCGATTTCGCCGAGTCCCGCGAGCGGCCCGCTGTTCATCCAGCGAAGGTCATTGGCGATCTTCATCAAGCTCACGGCGATGACTTTCATCTGGCCCGAGAGCTCGACCGCGGCATCCTGCGACGACAGCGACTCGAAGTAATTCGGGCTCGCGGCGAACGGCAGCTTCGTCAGCCCCGCGAGCACCGTGCAGAAGCGCGCCGCAAATTCCGGGTGCGCATTGATGCCGGTACCCACCGCGGTACCGCCCTGCGCCAGCGCGTGCAAGCGCGGCGCGGCGGCCGCCAGCCGTGCGCGGCCGTTCTCGACCTGCGTGCGCCAGGCGGAAAGTTCCTGCGCCAGCGTCACCGGCATCGCATCCATCAGGTGCGTGCGGCCGGTCTTGACGAACGCACCGACCTCGCGCTCCTTCGCGGCGATGACCTTGGCCAGGTGGGCGAGCGCGGGCGCGAGTCCCTCGCTCACCGACAGCGCGGCGCTCACGTGGATCGCCGTCGGAATCACGTCATTGCTGCTCTGGCTCATGTTGACGTGGTCGTTCGGGTGCACCCCGAGCCCCGACGCGCGGCTCGCGAGATGCGCGATCACCTCGTTGGCATTCATGTTGGTGCTGGTGCCGGAGCCGGTCTGGAACACGTCGATCGGGAACTGCGCGTCGTGCTGCCCGGCCGCCACCTGCGCCGACGCCGCCTCGATTGCACGCGCGACGTCGGCCGGCAGCAGGCCGAGTTGCGCGTTGGCCGTCGCGGCCGCGGACTTGATCAGGCCGAGCGCGCGCAGGAACTCGCGCGGCATCGTGAGCCCGCTGACGGGGAAGTTCTGCACGGCGCGTTGCGTCTGCGCGCCCCACAGGGCCTCGAGCGGCACCTGCAGCTCGCCCATGCTGTCGTGCTCGGTACGAAAGGAAGCGGTCATCAGGCACTCCGGAAAGGACGCCGGCCTGCGGCGTGCATCGGCCGGGACGGTCGCATGCGTTATGATTGCGATCCTATCATTCCCGGTGACCTGCCCGCATGACCCCAGCTTCGATCGACGCCCTGTCGCCGGTGGATGGCCGTTATCGCAGTGCCGCCGATCCGCTGCGCCCGATCCTCAGCGAGCAGGGCCTCATTCGCGAGCGTATCCGCGTCGAGGCCGAGTGGTTCCGTTTCCTCGTGGCGGAAATCCCGGCGCTGCACGCGCTGGCGCCCTCGCCGGGCGTGCTCGAGTGCGCTGCCGCGCTCGCGGCCGCACCCGACGCGCAGGCGGCCACGGTGGTCAAGCAGATCGAGGCGCGCATCAACCACGACGTCAAGGCCGTCGAGTACTACGTCCGCGAGAGGCTCGCGGCCGCGGGGGCGGCGCCGGCGGTCCTCGAACTCGTGCATTTCGGCTGCACCTCCGAGGACATCAACAACGTGTCCCATGCGCGCCTGCTGGTCGCCGCGCGCACGGTGCTCCTCGACGTACTCGATGCGCGCATCGCGACGCTGCGCACGCTTGCCACCCGCTACGCCGCGCTGCCGATGATCGCGCGCACCCACGGCCAGCCCGCGAGCCCGACGACCCTCGGCAAGGAGTTTGCCAACGTCGTCGCGCGGCTGGAGCGCGCACGCGCGCGCCTTGCGGCAGTCGCCGCCCTCGGCAAGTGGAATGGCGCGGTGGGCAATTACAACGCGCACCTCGCCGCCTTCCCGGAGCTCGACTGGCCGGCGCTCGGCGCGCGCTTCGTCGCGACGCTCGGCCTCGAATTCAACGGGTACACCACGCAGATCGAACCGCACGACTGGATCGGCGAGTACTGCGACGCGATGGCCGCGCTGAACGTCATCGTGCTCGACTTCTGCCGCGATGCCTGGGGCTACATCTCGCTCGGCTACCTGCGCCAGCGCGCGGTGGCCGGCGAGGTCGGCTCATCGACCATGCCGCACAAGGTCAACCCGATCGATTTCGAGAATGCGGAAGGCAACCTCGGCATCGCCAATGCGCTGCTGCGCCACTTCGCGGAGAAGCTGCCGGTATCG
>CAZRLI010000136.1:0-6042 GCA_964600535.1 uncultured Steroidobacteraceae bacterium
TACGTGGACAGCGGTGGCAGGGCGCAACGGCGCGAGGTGACCATCGGGGCGCGCGAGGGCGGCTACACGGAGATCCGTCGCGGGCTCGCGGCGGACGACCGCGTGCGCATCGGTGGCGAGGTGCAGGAGCAATGAGCATGATCGAGGCGAGCCGGCTGTCGCGGACCTACCAGCGGGGCGACGGTACGCCGGTCACCGCGTTGCGCGAAGTGACCTTTGCCATCGCCGCGGGCGAGTTCGTCGTCATCCGCGGCGCCTCCGGTTCCGGCAAGTCCTCGCTGCTGAATATCCTCGGTTGCCTCGATACGCCGAGTTCGGGTCGCTACCTGCTCGCCGGGGACGACGTCTCGGCGCTGGCCGACAACGAGCGCTCGCACCTGCGGGCCCGGCGCATCGGCTTCGTGTTCCAGAGCTTCAACCTGCTGCCGCGTGCGACGGCCATCGAGAATGTGGAGTTGCCGGCCCTCTACACCGGCGCGTCACCCGATCGTGACCGCGCGCGGCAACTGCTGCAGCGGGTCGGGCTCGGCGCGCGCGCCGATCACTTCGCGACCGAACTGTCGGGTGGCGAACAGCAGCGCGTCGCCATCGCGCGCGCGCTGATGAACGATCCGCCCCTGCTGCTCGCCGACGAGCCGACCGGCAACCTCGATTCCGCCGCCGGGGAGAGCGTCATGCAGTTGCTCGCAAGCCTGCACGAGGGTGGCCGCACGATCGTGCTCGTGACCCACGATGAGCACGTCGCTTCGTTCGCCGACCGCGAGATCGTCATCCGCGACGGCGTGATTGCGTCCGACACCACGCGCAGCCGGCGGGGGCAGGCATGAACGCGCTGCTCGTGGCGCGCAGCGCCTGGCGCTCGCTGGCACGCAGCAAGCTGCGCAGCTTCTTCATGATGCTGGGCGTGACCGTCGGCATCGCCGCGCTGACCGCGCTCGCCTCGGTCGGTGCGGCGACCCGCCAGGAGACGATGCGCCAGTTCAAGCGCATGCTCGGCACCTTCGACACGCTCACGATCAGGCCCGGTGCCGGCAGTACGCGCGGCATGCCATCGCTGGGCTCGGTCGAGCCGTCGCTGAGGTTCGCGGACGGCCCGGCCATCGCCACCGGGGTGCGCGGCGTCAAGCGCGTGGCGCTGGTGCAGCAGGCCTTCGACCTCGATGTCGGCTATCGCGACTCGACCACCGTGCCGCTGGTGCTCGGGGTCTCGCCGGCGTGGGCGGATATCCGCGGCGAGCAGGTCGAGAGCGGCGCTCACCTGAGCGAGGAAGACGACCGTTCGCTCGCGCGCGTGACCGTGATCGGTTCGGATGTCGCGCGCGACCTCTTCCATGGCGAGGATCCGCTCGGCAAGGTGATCCGCATTGCCGACGTGCCGTTCCAGGTCAAGGGCGTGATGGCATCGCGCGGCGCCGGGCCCGGTGGCGCGAGCCTCGACAACATGCTCGTGATTCCGGTGGCGACGGCGTCGAAGCGCCTGTTCAACCGCGACTACCTGACGACCATCGTCGTGCAACTCGATGACGCGGACGCCAGCGACCGGGTCGCCGACGACGTGCGCGCCTTGCTGCGGGAGCGGCATCGCATCGTCGCGCCCGCGCAGGATGACTTCACCGTGGGCAGTCCCCGCGCGACCCTCGCGCAGATCACCCGGGTGGGCACGACGCTCTCGAAGGTGGTCACGGGCGTCGCGGTGATCGCGACGCTGATCGGCGGGGCGGTGATCATGAGCCTGATGCTGGTCGGCGTTTCGGAACGGCGGCGCGAGATCGGCATCCGGCGCGCCGTCGGCGCCACCCGTGCCGACGTGCTGCGGCAGTTCCTGGTCGAGGCGACGCTCATTTCCGCGCTGGGAGGCGCGGTTGGCATCCTGGTCGGTGCCGGTGGCGCCACCGTCGGTGCGCTGCTGCAGAAACTGCCGCCCACCTACATGTGGAGCATGATCGGCGGCGCGGTCGCCCTGTCCGTCGCCGTGGGCGTCGTCTTCGGTCTCTATCCCGCATGGAAAGCCGCGAACGTCGATCCGATCGAGGCGCTGCGCAACTGAGGCGCTACCGGCACCTCACGCTCGCGGCGTGGCAGCAGCTGTGGCGCTACCGCAGCCGCTCGCTGCTGGTGATGACCTGCGCGGCGCTCGGCGTCACCGGCTCGATCGCCGCGGTCAACTACGCGGCCGGCGGGCGGCAGCTGGTGGTTGACCAGGTTGCGCGCCTCGGTACCAACGTCATCGTCGTATCGGCCTTGCAGGACCGCGGCGGCGGCGGCCGGGCGCGCAGCGGCTCGATCGTGACGACCCTGCGCGAGGCGGACTATCGCGCATTGCGTCGTGAGCTGCCGGCCATCGCGCGCTCGTCGGCGCTGGTTTCCGCAGGCCTGCGGCTCAAGGCGGCGGGGCTGTCGAAGGTGGCGCCCGTCGTCGGCTGCGAGCCCGACTTCTTCCGGATCAAGCATTGGGCGGTGGCGCAAGGCGAGGGCTTCGATGACCTGCACCTGCGCCGCAGCGCGCGCGTCGCGCTGCTCGGCGCGACGGTCGCCAGCGACCTGTACAAGGGCGCCTCGCCGGTCGGCGAACGCCTCTTCATCAATCGCGTGCCGTTCGAGGTGATTGGCGTGCTTGCCGAGCGTGGCCAGGGGCTCGATGCGACCAACGAGGACGCGCAGGTCTACGTGCCGCTCAGCGCGGCGATGCGGCGCCTGCTGAATGTCGATCATTTCAACTCACTCGTGTTCGAGGTGGCGGACTTCGCCGCGCTGCCGGGCGCCGTGCGCGAGATCACGGCGCTGCTGCGCGACCGGCATCGGACCGGCGCCTTGCGGCCCGACGATTTCGCGGTGCTGAACCAGCAGGAACTCGCCAGCACCCGCCTCGCCGCCTCGGCACGGCTGGGCTTCTTCGTGCGCTGGATCGGCCTGTCGGCCCTGATCGTGGCCGGCGTGGGCGTGCTGGCGATGGCGTGGATCACGGTGCGCGACCGCACGCGCGAGATCGGCACCCGCCGCGCGCTGGGTGCCACGGCCGCGGATGTCTTCTACCAGTTCGCCCTCGAGGCGATGGTGCTCGCGGTGGCGGGAGCGGCCTGCGGCCTCGCGCTCGGCTGGGGCGTGTCGAGGATCGTTGCGGCGCGCTCCGGCCTGCCGTTCGTGTTCGACACCGGCAATGCAGCGCTCGCCTTTGCGGCGGCGATCGTCGTCAACCTGGCCTTCGTGAGCTGGCCCGCGCGGCGCGCGGCGCGGCTCGATCCCATCACCGCGCTCCGCCATGCCTGAACAGTGCGCGGGCCGCGAGCCAGGAGAGCAGCGCCCAGGCCGTGCCGATGCACCAGCCGGCGATGACATCGGTGGGCCAGTGCACACCGAGATACACGCGGCTGGTGCCCACCAGCAGGGTGACTGCAATGGCGACTCCGAGGACATAGGCCTTCAGGCGTCGCCGCGATTGGACGGTCGCGAGCAGGGTGCCGAGCGTGAGCCAGGTCACGGCCGAGAGTGTCGCGTGGCCGCTCGGGAAGCTCTGCGAACTCACCTCGACGAGGTGCGCGACGAGATCGGGTCGCGGCCGTTCGAAGCCCGCCTTCAGCAGCGACGACAGGAGCGTGCCGCCGAGCACCGCCACGGCGACCAGCGCCGCGGTCGCGCGCTTGCCGGCGAGCAGCAGGTAGCCCAGGGTCGCGAGCGTCACGACGGTGAGCACCGAAGTGCCGCCGAGCGTGGTGAGGTCACGGAAGGCCGCCTCCACCCATGGTGGACCGATCGGATCGGCGGTGTCGGCGGGCGTGCGCAGCGCCAGCAGCACCGCCGCATCGAAGGCCCGCGTATCGCCCTCGACGACCTCGCCGGCGATTTCCGCGAAGGCAAGCAGCGCGCCCACGGCGAGCAGCAGCACCGCGAGCACGCCCGCCGAGCGCCGCCGCACGGTGGCGGGATCAACGTGCATGTGCACGCCGCTCCCGCCCCAGCAGTGCGGTCACCGCGAGGTCCGCGGTCACGTTGCAGATGGTGCGGAAGATGTCCGGCAGCACCTCGACCGCGAGCAGCAGCGCGAGCACTTCGACCGGCAGGCCCATCGCCAGGCAGATCGGCATCACGCCAAAGAAATAACTCACCTGGCTCGAGACCCCGACGCTGCCGATGCTCGTCGCGACGGAAATGAGCGCACCGGTCGCGAGTTGCGCCGGCCCGGGCTCGATGCCGTACAGGGCGGCGACGAAGATGGCCGCCGCAAGGTTCGCGACCGCGGTGCTGATGCGAAACAGCGATACCGCGAGCGGCAACACGAGTCCGACGATGCCCTGGGGCAGCTTCAGTCCCTGCTGCGCGGCCTCGATCATCGCCGGCAGCGTCGCGAGCGAGGACTGGGTGCTGGCCGCGACCACCTGTGCGGGCGCCGCGCCGCGGGCGAACTCGCCGAGCGTCAGCGCCGCGCCTGCCGCGGCGATCGGGTACATGGCACCGGTCGCGAGCAGGCACACGACCGAGAGCAGGACGACGTAGTAGAGCAGTGCGCCCGCCGCGCCGAGGCCGCCGTGGTAGCCGACGCCGAGCGCGAGTGCAAACACGCCGAGCGGCGCGACCCGCAGTATCCAGTGCACGATCACGACCATCGAATCGGCGACCGCCTGGAAGAAATCCGTGAGCCGGGCGCGCGACCCGGCGGCGATGCGGGTGATCGCGAATGCGAAGCACACCGCGAATACGATCAGCGGCAGCACCGCGCCTTCCGCCGCGGCCGCGACGGGGTTGGTGGGAATGATGCCGACGAGCCACTCCTGCAGCGGCGCGACGGGCGGCAGCGCTTCGCGCATCGCGAGCGCACCGGCACGCAACGCGGCCGCGGCACTCCCGGGGACCGGGAATGCGGCGAGGATCGCGGGCACGAGCAACGCCGTCGCGACGACCGCAGCGAGCAGGAATAGCGCGAACAGCAGCATCGTGCGCGCGGCGAGCCGGCCCGCGCTCGCGGCGCTGGCGGCGGTCGCGATGCCCGTCACCAGCACCGAGAACACCAGCGGAATCACCGTCATGCGCAGTGCGTTCACCCACAGGGTGCCGACCGGCTGCAGCATGGCGACGACGCGCGCGAGCCCCGCATGGCCGGTGGCGGCGATCGTCGCACCCGCCGCCAGGCCGACCGCCAGCGCGAGGATGATGCGGTTCGTCGGGGACATGCGGTAAAAGTGTCGCATGAGCGCCGCTGCGTTGACCATTGCGCCGCAGGTCACCTTGCTGCGCGGCTTTGCGGGCCCGACCGGACCGCTCGTCCTGGCGATCGGGTCGATCGCGGCGAGTGCCCCGTTCCGGCACCTGGTGACACCGGGCGGGGGCACGATGTCGGTCGCCATGACCAACTGCGGTCCGTGGGGCTGGCACAGCGATGCGCGCGGCTATCGCTATGTCGGGCAGGATCCGCTCACTGGCGAGCGCTGGCCGGCGATGCCGGAGCCGTTCGCGGCGCTGGCGACCGCGGCGGCGGCGCGCGGCGGGTTTCCCGGCTTCGTGCCCGATGCCTGCCTCGTCAACCGATACCGGCCCGGTGCGCAGATGGGCGCGCACCGTGACTGGGACGAACTCGACAAGCGCCATCCGATCGTGTCGGTCTCGATCGGGCTGCCGGCGCTGTTCCTGTGGTACGGCGCCAGGCGCCAGGGCAGGCCGCTCGCGACGCTCGTCGAGGACGGCGATGTCGTCGTCTGGGGCGGCAGCGCGCGCGCGGGTTACCACGGCGTGCGCAAGCTGCAGCCGGGGGAGCACCCGGCGGCAGGCGCGCTGCGCTACAACCTCACTTTCCGCCGAGCGAAATAGCGGGGTTCGTCGTCGCCTGCAGTTCGCGGGCCACCTTTTCGGCCTGCGTCATCGCGCGCAACAGGTTCTCGCCCGCGAGTTTCCTGAGGTCCCGGTCGGACCAGCCGCGACGAATGAGCTCCGCGAAGAGATTCGGGTACATCGACACGTCGGAGAGGCCCTCGGGCCACTCGTCGTTGCCGTCGAAATCGCCGCCGATGCCGACGTTGTCGATGCCCGCCACCTTGACCACGTGCTCGATGT
>CAZRLI010000137.1:0-6018 GCA_964600535.1 uncultured Steroidobacteraceae bacterium
TGCGCCACTTCGCGGAGAAGCTGCCGGTATCGCGCTGGCAGCGCGATCTCACCGATTCGACCGTGCTGCGCAACCTCGGCGTCGCGCTCGCGCACACGCTGGTCGCCTGGCAAGCGCTCGGCCGCGGCCTCGGCAAGATCGAGGCGAACCCGGCGCGCCTCGCCGCCGACCTCGACGGCGCCTGGGAAGTGCTCGCCGAAGCCGTGCAGACGGTGCTGCGCGCGCACGGCGTCCCGGACGGTTATGAACTGCTGAAGGAATTCACCCGCGGTCGGCCGATCGACGCCGCGATGCTGCGCGAACTGGTCGGCGGCCTGCCGCTGCCGGATGCCGCGCGCGCGCGCCTGCTGGCGCTCGCCCCGGCCGACTATACGGGCCTCGCCGCGCGCCTCGCCGCGACGCTGCCACCACGGAACTGAGACCTGCCGCACGCTTTGGCGTGCCGGCCTATGTCAAGTCGCGCCAAAACGTGACGCCATCGACGCTCGCGCGATGCTTCGTTGCACGAGAATCGGCGCCAAACGCCATCCGGCGTGAGGTTGCGGAAAGCATCGTGTCGGGCACCGGGGAATTCGAGCTCAGCCTGCTGTCGCAGACGCCCGCGCCGCGTCTGGACCTGCCGCCCATCGAGGCGCCGCCGCAGGTCAATGTCATCACCTCGCTCGAGGATGCCTTCGCGGCGACGATCCATGTCGCGGGCAGCGCGCAGCGCCTGATGTCGATCTACACGCCCAACCTCGAGCCCGAACTCTACGACCAGACGCCCTTCCTCGACATCGTCAAGCGCTTCGTGCTCGCGCGCAATTTCGCCAAGGTACGCGTGTTGCTGGGCGACGGCAGCCGCCTGATCCGGGACGTGCACCGTTTCGTTGCGATGAGTCGCCGGTTGACGAGCTACATCGACATCCGCGTGCTCGGCGATGACGCGCCGCAGCCGCACCCCGCCTACATCATCGCGGACGATCGCGCGATCCTCTACCGCGCCAACGCCGCCCAATGGGACGGCCTTGCGGACCTCGACAACCCCGCGGTTGCACGCATGCACCTCGCCGACTTCGATGCCCAGTGGATCTCGCACGTTCCGGACTACGGCTACCGGATCGCGCGTCGCTGAGGCGCGGCTATCATCGCAGGCATGTCCGCCCGTCCCGAAGTCACCGTTGCCGCCGTCGTTGAACGTGACGGCCGCTTCCTCACGGTCGAGGAGCGTGTCAACGGCCGCCTGGTGCTGAACCAGCCCGCCGGGCACGTGGAGGACCGCGAGACCCTGGTCGAGGCGGTGGTACGCGAGGCCCGTGAGGAGTCCGCCTGGCGGTTCACGCCGGCCTACCTGCTCGGCATCTACCTGTGGCGCAATGCGCGCACCGGCCGCTCGACGCTGCGCATCGCGTTCTGCGGCGGCGTATCCGATCACGATCCGCTCGCCCCGCTCGATCGGGGCATCGTCGGCACGCACTGGCTGACCCGGGCGGAACTGGCCGCCGCGCCGGCCCGCCTGCGCAGCCCGCTCGTCCTGCGCTGCATCGACGACTGCATCGCGGGCCAGCGCCTGCCGCTCGCTTCGGTCGCCGACCTCGGCCTCGACGCGGCGGCCCACGTGCGCGCCGTCAAGGTCGGCTGACGCACCAGCCGCGCAGCGCCCCGTACAATGCGCGCGTGACCGAGCGCGCTTGCCGTGTCGTGGTGGGCCTTTCCGGTGGAGTGGATTCCGCCGTGGCGGCGCTGCGCCTCGTCGAACGCGGCCACGATGTGCATGGGCTCTTCATGGCGAACTGGGAAGACGACGACGGCTACTGCACCGCCGCCCAGGACTTCCAGGACGCGCGTGCCGTCGCGCAGGTGCTCGACATCCCCCTGCATCGCGTCGATTTCTCGGGCGAATACCGCGCTCGTGTCTTCGCCAGCTTCCTGCGCGAGTACCGGGCAGGACGCACGCCGAATCCCGACGTGCTGTGCAATCGCGAGATCAAGTTCGGCGTCTGCCTCGCGCACGCGCGCCGGCTCGGCGCCGCGCGGTTCGCGACCGGCCACTACGCCCAGCTGCGGCATGCGCAGGGCATCGAGCTGCACAAGGGCGCGGACCCGGCGCGCGACCAGTCGTACTTCCTGCACTCGATCGAACCCGAGGCGCTCGCCTCGATCGAGTTCCCGGTCGGCGGACTGCTGAAGGACCAGGTACGCGCGCTGGCGCGCGCTGCGGGCCTGCCGGTCTACGACAAGCCGGACAGCACGGGCATCTGCTTCATCGGCGAGCGGCCCTTCCGCGAGTTCCTCGCGCGCTACATTGCCGACGCGCCCGGCCCGATCGTGACCGCCGAAGGCGAAGATCTCGGCACCCACCAGGGGCTCGCGTTCCATACACTCGGCCAGCGCGGCGGGCTCGCGATCGGTGGGCGCGCGGGACGCGCGCCGGCGGCCTGGTACGTGGCACGCAAGGACCAGGCGCGCAATGCGCTCGTCGTCGTGCAGGGCCACGACCATCCATTGCTGCTGGCCCGCGCGCTGCGCACCGCGCCCGTGCACTGGCTCGCCACGCCGCCGGCGGCGCCCTTCCGGGCACATGCCAAGCTGCGCTATCGCCAGGCGGACCAGGCCGTGCGGGTGACCCCGCTCGCCGATGGCGGCGCGCGGCTCGAATTTGACCTGGATCAGCGCGCGGTGACGCCCGGCCAGTACGCTGTGCTCTACGAAGGCACGCGTTGCCTCGGCGGCGGAGTCATCGAGGCGACCGGACCGGACGCCGACAGCGTCGCGCGCTGAGGGCCTTACCCAATGTCGAGGCACGATGTCTGACGCCCGAGTCCCGCCGGCGCGCCTTGCGGCGCTGAAGAACCTCACCGGGCGCACGCCGCTCATCGAGGTCGAGTGCGAGTTCCGCGGTCGCCGCCATCGCATCCATGCCAAGCACGAGGCGCTCAATTTCACCGGCAGCATCAAGGATCGCATGGCGTTGCACATCCTCGAGCGTGCCTATGCGGAAGGCGCCATCGCGCCGGGCGACGAGATCGCGGAAGCGACCAGCGGCAACACCGGCATCGCATTCGCCGCCATGGGACGATCGCTCGGGCACCCGGTGCGCATCTACATGCCGGACTGGATGAGCCGCGAGCGCGTACTGGTAATCCAGAGCCTCGGCGCCTCGATCATCCCGGTCTCCCGCGAACAGGGCGGCTTCCTCGGCAGCATCCGCATGGCCGACGAACATGCAGCCATGACGCCGCGCGTCTTCCGGCCGCGGCAGTTCGACAGCGAGGCGAACGTCCAGGCGCACTACGAGACCACCGGCCCTGAATTGCTGGCGCAGCTCGGGCGCGCCCCGACCGCCTTCGTCGCGGGAGTCGGCACCGGCGGCACGGTCATGGGAGTCGGCCGCCTGCTGCGCGAGCGCGTGCCCGGTGTCGCCGTGCACCCACTCGAGCCGGCCAACTCCCCCACCCTGCGCACCGGCAGCAAGATTGGCCGGCATCGCATCCAGGGCATCAGCGACGAGTTCGTCCCGTCGATCGTGCGCCTCGCGGAGCTCGACCGCATCGTCGATGTCTGGGACGGGGATGCGATCTGCATGGCGCAGCGACTGGCGAGCGAGCTCGGCATCGCGGTCGGCATCAGTTCCGGCGCGAACCTGCTGGGCGCCCTCGAAATCGCCGCCGAGCAGGGCAAGGATGCCGTGGTCGCCACCGTCTTCTGCGACGACAACAAGAAGTACCTGTCGACGGATCTTTGCAGCGACGAGGAATGCAAGGATCACTACCTGTCGCGCGAAGTGAAACTGTGCGGATTCCGGGTGGTGCCGATGCCGGAAAATACGGATACCTGAGGACAGCCGCGGCGGCCGGCGCGGTCGCGAAATACGGCCTCTGCCGATATAATGCACGGCTGTTTCGAGCCCTATCGTCCCGTCGCGGAGAACACGATGACCGACAGCTTCAAGGCGCGCAGGCAGCTCGCCGTGGGATCACGCAGCTATGAAATCCACTCGCTCGGGGCCCTGCCCGCGGACAAGGTGGCACGGCTGCCCTATTCGCTCAAGATCCTGCTGGAGAACCTGCTGCGCTTCGAAGACGGCGTCAACGTCACGCGCAAGGACATCGAAGCGCTGCTCGACTGGGACCCGAAGGCCGCGCCGTCGCACGAGATCTCGTTCACGCCCGCCCGCGTGATCATGCAGGACTTCACCGGCGTGCCCTGCGTGGTCGACCTCGCCGCGATGCGCGAGGCGATCACCCGGCTCGGCGGTGATCCGCAGAAGGTCAACCCGCTCGCACCCGCCGAGCTCGTCATCGACCATTCCGTGCAGGTCGATGCCTACGGCACCCCGCTGTCGCTCGAGGAGAACAACCGCATCGAGTTCGAGAGGAACGGCGAGCGCTACGCATTCCTGCGCTGGGGCCAGAGCGCGTTCGAGAACTTCAAGGTCGTGCCGCCGAACACCGGCATCGTCCACCAGGTCAACCTCGAATTCCTCGGCCGCGTCGTGTTCGACGTCGCGCGCGGCAGCGGGCGCGCCGCCTATCCGGACACCGTCGTGGGCACGGACTCCCACACCACGATGATCAATGGCCTTGGCGTGCTCGGCTGGGGCGTCGGCGGCATCGAGGCCGAAGCGGCGATGCTCGGCCAGCCCATTCCGTTGCTGATCCCGCAGGTCATCGGCTTCAGGCTCACTGGCAGCCTGCAGCCGGGCGCGACGGCCACCGACCTCGTGCTGACAGTCACGGAGATGCTGCGCAAGAAAGGTGTGGTCGACAAGTTCGTCGAGTTCTTCGGCGACGGCCTCGCCAACCTGCCGCTCGCCGACCGCGCCACCCTCGGCAACATGTCGCCGGAATTCGGCAGCACCTGCGCGATCTTCCCGATCGATGCCGAGACCGTCCGCTACCTGCGCCTCTCCGGGCGCCCCGAGGAGCAGGTGGCACTGGTCGAGGCCTACGCGAAGGCGCAGGGCATGTGGCGCGAGAACGGCCAGGCCGCCGCGCAGTACACCGACGTGCTCGAACTCGATCTCGCGAGCGTCGAGCCGAGCCTCGCCGGGCCGAAGCGCCCGCAGGATCGCGTGCCGCTGCGCACGGCCAGGGGCTCATACCAGAAGGCGCTCAAGCCGATGACCGAGGAGCGCGCGAAGAAGAGCGGCGCCGCGGGCACCGCCGTGGTGACCGTCGATGGCCAGAGCTTCGAGCTGAAGGACGGCGCGGTGGTGATCGCCGCGATCACGAGCTGCACCAACACGTCGAACCCCTACGTGATGATCGGTGCCGGCCTGCTCGCGCGCAACGCCGCCCGGCGCGGCCTCGCCGCGAAGCCGTGGGTCAAGACGAGCCTCGCACCGGGCTCGCGCGTCGTCACCGATTACCTGAAGAAGGCGAAGCTGCTCGATGACCTCGCGCTCGCGGGCTTCTATCTGGTCGGTTACGGTTGCACGACCTGCATCGGCAACTCGGGTCCCCTGCGGCCCGAACTGTCGGCGGGAGTGGCGGCGGGCGACATCGTGGCCTGCTCGGTCCTGTCGGGCAACCGCAATTTCGAGGGCCGCATCCACCCCGATGTGAAGATGAATTTCCTCGCCTCCCCGCCGCTCGTGGTCGCCTATGCGCTCGCGGGCACGCTGGACATCGACCTCGCGACGGATGCAATCGGCACGGACCCCGACGGCAAGCCCGTCTACCTGAAGGACATCTGGCCCAGCGACCGCGAGGTCGCCGATACGGTGCGCGCCGCCATCGATTCCGGGATGTTCCGCAAGAGCTACCAGGGCGTGTTCGACGGCGACGCAAACTGGTCGGCCATCAGGATCCCGGCCGGCAAGATCTACCAGTGGGATGCCAGCTCGACCTACGTCAGGAATCCGCCCTACTTCGATGGCATGACGATGCAGCCGGGCGAGGTGCGCGACATCAAGGGCGCGCGCGTGCTCGCGCTGCTCGGCGACTCGGTCACCACCGACCATATTTCCCCCGCTGGCAACATCTCCAAGTCGAGCCCGGCCGCGCGTTACCTGATGGCCGAGGGCGTGCAGCCGGT
>CAZRLI010000138.1:0-5933 GCA_964600535.1 uncultured Steroidobacteraceae bacterium
CGTGAACTCGCCGACCAGCCGGCCCAGGTAGGGTGACGCCGTCGCCAGGCAATCCTCGAAATCGAGTTCGTCGGCCTCGATGAGGCCGCGCCGCGGGTTGCGCATCGCCCACACCGTCGCGGCGAGCACGCCCGCCGCGACCTGCAGCGTCGTCGCGTTGGCGAACGGGACATGCCGGCGCGCCTCCTCGATCGAGAGCTGCGAACCGAACCAGTACGCATTGCGCGCATGACCCGCCAGCAGCACGCCCAGCTCGTCCATCCCGGTGACGATGTCGGTACCGAGCCGCCGCTTCTTCTCCTGCGCCTGCCAGCCGCGGCCCTCGAGTTCGAGCACCGAGAGCATCGCGTCGTCGCAGGGGTGGTACACGAACATGACGCTCGGGCGGTAGGTGAACTTGCCGCCGGCACGCAGGGACAGGAAATCGCCGATCGAGAAGACCTCGTCGTGCGACAGCATGAGGCCCTGGAAGCCGCCGCCCGAAGGCGTCCAGCTGCGCGCGAAGGTCGCGGCGCCCGGCCGGTCGAGGAACAGCGTGCCCGAGTCGCGGCGGTGATACTGTGAACCGCGCGGCCGGTGCCGCTCGGCGGTGCCGTAGGAAATCTCCGACGGCTGCACCGATTCGTCCAGGATGCCGTCGATCGACCAGGTGTTGACGAACTCGCCGGGTCGCTTGGGCCGGTCGCTCGCCTGCGTGTCACGTTCGGAAACCTGGATGGTCGTCACGCCCAGGTCGCGCGCCAGCGTCGCCCAGTCCTCGCGGGTCGCCGGCAGCTCGCCTTCCGCGCGCAGCTCACGCCGCAACTCGAGCAGCGCGCGCTTGACGAAATGCGAGACCAGGCCCGGGTTGGCACCGTGGTCGACGACCGCGGTGGGCGAAGCGGGACCGAGCTCGCGCGCCAGGCCGAGCGCGCGGTGGCGCGCCATGTAGTTCGTGCGCTGCCGCACATCCAGCATGGGGTTGTCGAACACACCCGGCCAGGGCTCGATCGACGAATCGACGTACAGCGCACCACGCTCGGCCGCGAAGCGAATCAGGTCGAGGCTCGACACGTTGACGGAGAGGTTCAGCAGCAGGTCGCCGGGGCGCACGTGCCGCGCCAGCAGCCGCCGGAAGCTGCGCGGCTTCAGGTGCGCATAGAAGAACGGCGCACCGTTCTCGTACGCGACACCGCGACCGACCTCGTCGGCGGCGAGCACGATGATCGAATCGGGTCCGAGTGCGATGTGCCGGCGCAGCAGCGGCAGGATCGCCTGCCCGATGCTGCCGCAGCCCACCATGACGATGCGGCCCGGGAATGCCACGAGCTGCCTCGTCACGAGCGGTGCCGTGACCCCGTGCGTGCTGCGAACCATGTGCCGATGGTAGCGGGCGCGCGCCGCGATCGCGACCTTGCTACAGTGCCGCCATGGCCCACAGCCTCGTGTGCTGGAAATGCGGCGCTGCGCTCGCCGCGCTCTCGCTGCCCTTGCTGCGCCTCGACGAATGCCCCGCGTGCCGCGCGCAATTGCACGCCTGCCGGCTGTGCGTCGAGTACGACACGCGCGTCGCGAAACACTGCCGCGAACCGACCGCCGAGGAGGTGCGCGACAAGGAGCACGCGAACTTCTGCGACCATTTCAGGCCGCGCGAGGGAGCCTACCAGCCCGCCAACGTCGCCGAGCGGGAACAGTCGAAGGCGGCGCTCGAGGACCTGTTCAGGAAGGGCTGAGCGCCGCGGCCTTCACGCCTTGCCGACGCGATCCGACAGCCGGTCGAGCAGCTTCGAGAATGTCGAAGTCCGCTTGTCGACCTTGACGGACAAGTGCCGCACGCCGGTGTCGTTGAGCAGCTCGCCGCGGCCGCGGTCGATTTCGAGGTCGCCCGCACCCAGGATCTCGAGGGTCTGTTCGAGCGACTCCTCCAGTGTCCGTGCCTTCTTGCGTGGCGCAGGCCTGGGGCGTGCGGGCGCGCCGGGCCGCTTGCCCGCCTTCGCGGCCTGCGCGAGTTTCGCGCGCACCGCCTCGGCGGTCGGTGCCGGCTTCTGCGGCGCGGGTTCGACGTCGAACAACTTGAATTCCTCGGCCGGCTTCGCCGCCTCGCGCTTGCGCGCGACGACGGGCTGCTGGCTCGCGCCCGCCACGGCGTTGTCCTTCTCCTGGGCCGTCACCGGAACCACTGCCACCGACGCGAAATCCGAGCGCACGTAGTACGCAACCTGCTTCGCCGACAGCGCGTCGCTGAAGAAGCCGAGGCGCAGCCCGTACCACTTGCGCCCCTCGCGGCTCGATTCCACCGTATAGAGCGTGTAGGCGCTGAAGATCGCCAGCGGCGGCACTGTCGCGACGTCGATGGGCGTCACCGACCAGTTGAGCTGCACGGCGAACTGCGCCGGTGCGTTCTGCTGCACTTCCTCCTTGAGCGCCCGCATCGTGCGCGTGTCGTCCGGGCGCAGCAGTTCGATCGCGGTGCTGGCCGCGCGCTCTTCCGCGGTCGGTGCCTGCTTCTGGGCCGCGCCTTCCGGGCGTCGCTCCTCGAGGACGCGCAGCACCTGCGTATCGGAGAGCGGGGTCGGCGCGGCGGCGGGCGGCGCCGCTGCGGCCGGCCTCGCCTTCGGGGCCTGCGGTGGGTGTGCAGCCTTCGGCGGTGCCAGCGGTGCCGGCGTCAGCGGCCGAACCGTCGGAATGTGTTCGGGCAGCACGGGCGGTGGCGGCACATAGAGCGTCTGCGCGGGCGGGCTGGCCGGCAGGTCGCGATGGCCGGGCTTCGCCTGCGGATCGTCCGGCGCATCGAGTTGCGCCAGCACTTCCCGCACGTTCGACAGGGCGGCAACCGCGGGCGGCGTGCCGATCGGGGGCATCACGACCGTGGGGGCAGCCACCACGGGCGGGGCAACCACTACCGGCGCAGCCACCACCACGGGCGGCGTCGCCACCGGTGCAGTGACGGCCGCGGGCACCGGTGCAATGACGGGCGGCGCCGCGGGCGCCGGCGGCGTCACTGCAGCGGCTGCGGTGTCCTCGATCGCAGCCGCCACCCCGGACGGCGGCGTTGCGGGCGCGGCCTGCGCCAGTCCCGCCGCGGCGCGCGCAGCCGCGCGCAGTTTCTTGCCGGGCGCTTCGCCGACCCAGGCTGCCGGATACAGCTCGCGCACGATGGCCAGCCACTCCTGCGCTTCCTCGGGGCTTGCGAAATAACCCATGTGCAGCCGGAACCGCTCGCGACCTTCCTCGCGGCGCCGGCTGATGAAGAAAGTGAAGCGCTTGAGCGCATCCGACTTCGGCTGCTCGAGCGCCATCGGCGTCGTGGACGCACACAGGTTGATCACGAACTGCTCGGGAATCCCTCCCGGGTCAGCCGCGGCTTGAGCCGTTCCTTGCATTCGATTTTCCCCGGACCCGCAGCCGCGGGACGCATCACCTGGGGAAGCCCGGGGCGCCTGGCCGGCACCTCGAGGCAACTCCGCTTTCTCGGCGCCTGCGCCCGAGACCGGTGGCTTTGCGTCCCCGCCTCGCGACGGGTTTGCCCTGATCACACATAAAGTCTGGAAGTGTCGCCGTGCACCGTCAAGCGCCCGCGGCGCCCACATGCGCAATCCGTGCGGTCGTTAACAGACTGCCCCGCCGGGCTCGCCGCAGCGCGACATAACGCGCCGCCCCGTCACCAGGGCAATTCGCCGCCCTGATAGTCCCAGAACCGGCCGGTCTTCTCCGGCGTGAGCCGGTCGATGATGCCGATCACCTTGGCGACGGCCTCGGCGGGCTCCTGCAGCGGCATCCGCACGCCCTTCATCATGTCGGTGTCGACCGGCCCCGGATTGACGAGGGCCACCGTGATGCCGCGCTCCTTCAACTCGAAGGCGAGGTTGCGCATCAGCATGTTCACGGCGGCCTTGCTCGACCGGTACCAGTAGCCACGCGGCGAGTTCACCTGCGTGATCGAGGCTTCGCTCGACGAGAGGGTCACGATCTTCTTCTGCGTGCTCGAGGCGATGTTCGGCAGGAAGGCCTCCGCCAGGCGCAGCGGCGCAATCGTGTTGGTCTCGAGCACGTGCCGGTAGGCGTCGTAGTCGAGGCTGCCGGGCGCCTGCCCGCGTGGACCGGTGATGCCCGCATTGTTGATCAGGACATCGATCGGCCGGCCCTCGTACTTCCTTGCCAGCGCCGCCACGGCAGCGGCATCGGTCACATCGAGCGGCTCGATCGACACCCCCGGGTGCGCCGTCGCGATCGCCGCGAGCGCGTTCGCCTCCGCGGGCCGGCGCGCAGTGGCGATCACCCGCCAGCCGCGCTCGGCGTACTGGCGCGCGAGTTCGAGCCCGATGCCCCGATTGGCGCCGGTGATGAGTACCGTGGGATCGCTGGCGTTGGCGGTTGTCATCGTGACGACCAGGGCGGTGGCGAGCAGTGTCTTGGCGGGGCTCATGCCCGAAAACGTATCACGGCGTCCCGTGGTCGGTGGCCGGCTTCGGGCCGGGCGACCGAAACCGGCCTGCCGCAACGTAACGCGCCGCGTACCACGGATCCGCAAGATACCCGAACGTCACGACACGTCCGCTCGATGGTGCGTGCACGAAACGGCCATCGCCCGCGTAGACGCCGACGTGGTCGATCCCCTTGCGCCCCGTCGCGAAGAAGACCAGGTCGCCGGGCTGCAGCGACTCGCGCGACACGGCCGCCGCGGCCCGCTGCTGGTCGACCGCGGTGCGTGGGATCGCGATGCCCGCCGATCGATAGGCAAACTGGGTGAGGCCGCTGCAATCGAAGCCTTGCGGCGACTGCCCGCCGAATTGATACGGCGCACCGATCATCGACTCCGCCGCCTGCACGATTCCGGGACCGGGTCCGGCGGCAACGAGCGGCGGGGTACTCGCGCACGCCGAGACCAGCAGCGCGGCGCAAGCCGGCGCGATCGCCCGGCAGGCCGCTGCCGTCACCCCACGAGACGCTCACCCGCGGGCGCGGACGCAACCGCCCGCCCCGCCAGCAGCTCGCCGACGCCGCTCGCGGGCAACGGCCGGGCGAGGTAGTAGCCCTGTGCAATATCGCAACCGCGCTCGCGCAGGAAGTCGAGCTGCTCGATCGTCTCCACGCCCTCTGCCACCACGGTCTTGCCGAGCGCGTGGGCCATCGCGATGACCGACGCGCCGAGTGCGGCCGCGGCCGGGTCGAGCGGATCCTCGATCAGCGAGCGGTCGATCTTGACGACGTTGACCGGGTGCTGGCGCAAGTGGGCGAGGGAAGCATCGCCCGCGCCGAAGTCATCGAGCGAGAGGCGGACACCCTCGTTCGCCAGCGCGCGCAGCACCACGCCGGCATCGGGATCCTCGAGCACCGCTTCGGTGAACTCGAGCTCGATCAGGTCGGGATGCAGTCCATGGCGATGCAGTACGCGGCGCAGGTCGTCGGCGAAACCCGCCGCCCGCAGCTGCTGCGCCGATACGTTCACGGCGAGCCGCGGCGGAGCCAGGCCCTGGTCGCGCCATTGCGCGATCTGTGCACAGGCCGCCTCGAGCACCCAGGCCCCGATGTCGACGATCAGGCCGGTTTCTTCCGCGGCGGGCACGAACTCCGCCGGGTACTTCAGCCCGTTGCGCGGCGTCTGCCAGCGCAGCAGCGCCTCGAGGCCCACGAGGCGGCCGTCGGCAACGCTGAATTGCGGCTGATAGAAGAGCGAGAATTCACGGTGGCGCAGCGCACGGTAGAGCCCGCTGCCGCTCGCCGACACCTGGCGTGCGCTCAGCGCCCGGTCGAAGAACACCGCGCGGCCCCGCCCCGTGTCCTTCGCGCGATACATCGCCGCGTCGGCATTGCGCATCAGCTGGTCGATGTGGGTGGCGTCATCGGGGAACAGCGTGATGCCGATGCTCGCGCGCACGAAGTGATCGCGGCCCGCGACATTCACCGGCGCCTCGAGCGCCGCGATGATGCGCTCCGCCACCGCGCGCACCGCG
>CAZRLI010000139.1:0-5929 GCA_964600535.1 uncultured Steroidobacteraceae bacterium
GATGGGCGCGCTGCTCGAGGGCACGGGGCAGTCCCTGAAGACGCGCAAGCAGTTCGGCGTGCCGATCGGCCGCTTCCAGGTGCTGCAGCACCGGATGGCCGACATGCTGATCGAGTCCGAGGCCGCGCGCTCGATGGCGTTGCTGGCCGCGCAGTGCGTGGCGCAGGCCACGGCGGCGCAGCGCAGCCGGACCGTGTCGGCCGCCAAGCTGCGGGTGGGCGAGGCCGCACGCTTCGTCGGGCAGCAGGCGGTACAGCTGCACGGCGGCATTGGCGTGACCGACGAGCTCGCCGTCAGCCACTATTTCAGGCGCCTGACGCTGTTCGAGATGGCTTTCGGCGACACCGACCATCACCTCGAGGCGTTCGGCCGGCAACTATTCGACTGAACCTTCAGCGACAGGGAGACAGCGCAATGCGATCACTTCGAAACGTGGCCGCCGCGGCCGTTGCGTGCGCCGCCGTGGCCATGGCCACGGGCGGCCCGGCCAGCGCGCAGGAGCGGACGCTCGACGAAGTGGTCGTCACCGCACAGAAGCGCGCCGAGAACGTGCAGGACGTCCCGGTCGTCGTGACGGCGGTGCCGGGCGCATTGCTGCGCGACAGCGGCGTGCGCGACATCAAGGACCTCACGATCCTGACGCCGGGCCTGATCGTGACCTCGACCGCCAATGAGACGAGCACCACGGCGCGCATCCGCGGCGTCGGCACCGTCGGCGACAACATCGGGCTCGAGTCCTCCGTCGGCGTCGTGATCGACGAGGTCTACCGGCCGCGCAACGGCGTCGGCTTCGGCGACCTCGGCGAACTCGAGCGCATCGAGGTGCTGAAGGGCCCGCAGGGCACGCTATTCGGCAAGAACACCTCCGCGGGCGTGATCAACGTGACGACCGCAGGGCCGCAGTTCGCTGCCGGCGGCAGCCTCGAGGTGGTCGGCGGCAACCGCGGCATCGCGGAAGGGTCGCTCGCGCTGACCGGTCCGCTCGCGGGCGACAAGCTCGCGGGCCGCATCTTCTACGGCTACCGCCAACATGACGGCTGGCTCGGCGTGAATACGCGCGCGCCGCGCAGCACGAAGGAAGACGTCGACCGCGACGTCAATACCGCGCGCGGCCAGTTGCTCTGGAGGCCGGTCGACGGCCTCGGCGTGCGCATCATCGCCGACTGGTCCGAGCGCAACGAGTCCTGCTGCCTCGGCGTGCAATACGTCAACGGCCCGAGTGCGGCCATCATTGGCGCGATCTCGGGCGGCGGCCTCGCCAACCCGGTGCGGCCCGCCGCGCGCCGCGCCTACGCCAACCGCGAGACGCCGCAGGACATCCGCGATCGCGGCCTGTCCGCGCAGGTCGAGTGGAACCTGCCGGGGGGTGCGACGCTGACCTCGATCTCGGCCTGGCGTCATTGGGAAGCGGAACTCGGGCAGGACGCGGATTTCACCGGCGCGGCGCTGCTCTATCGCGACTCGAAGAGCTACGCGAACACCTTCGAGACGCTGACGCAGGAACTGCGCCTCGCCGGTGAGCGCGGCCGCCTCAAGTGGCTGCTCGGGGGCTTCTACGCGGACGAAGACCTCGACTCGATCAATTCGCTCCGCTACGACAGCCAGTTCGAGCTGTACTACGGGCTCGCCCTCTCGGCGGGCATGGCGCCGGCGCTGGTCCCGACGCTGCTCGGCCGGCCATCGGGCAGCTCGTTCGCGACCGGCAACGGCTCCTACGACCGCTACGGCCAGCGCTCGGAGAGCTGGGCGCTGTTCACCAACAACAGCTTTGCGCTGACCGACCAGTTCGAGGTCGGGCTCGGGCTGCGCTACACGAACGAGGAGAAATCGCTGGGTTCGCACTACACCAACCTCGGCACCGCGGCCTCCCCGGCGGGCGTCGGTTGTGCGACGGCGCGCGCGCGCCTCGCGATCGTCTCGGCCGCGCTGCCCCCCGCCGCGCTGCCGTCGTTCTATGGCCTTGGCTGCGCCACCTTCTCGGACCCGGCCTTCAATGACGCGCGGACGCGCCAGTCCCTCGACGAGGGCGAATGGAGCGGCACCGTGAAGCTCATCTATCACCTCTCCGGCGACGTGATGTCATACCTCTCCTACGCGCGCGGCTACAAGGCGGGCGGTTTCAATCTCGACCGCGAGCGCATCGGCGGCCCGGTGACGGCCTCGAGCGTCGACGATGACACGGCGTTCGGTCCGGAAACGGTCGATTCCTACGAGCTCGGCGTCAAGTCGGCCTGGCTCGGCAACCGCCTCGCGCTGAACGGGACGGTGTTCCACCAGGAGTACCAGGGCTTCCAGCTCAACACCTACAACGGCCTGCAGTTCATCGTCGCGTCGATCCCGGAAGTGACTTCGCAGGGCGTCGACCTCGACTTCCTCTGGTATGCGCCGGTCGCGGGCCTCGCGCTGCAGGGCGGTGTCACCTACGCGCAGACCGAGTACGGCCGCTTCGACGCGGCGGCGGCCGGTGCCTCGCCGCGCCTGCCGGGCAATACGCTGTCATTCGCGCCGCGGTGGACGGGCGGCGTCGCCGCGACCTTTGAGCGTCCGCTCGATGCGACCCTCGAGTGGCGCGTGACTGTCGGTGCGAAGTACCTGTCGGACTACAACACCGGCTCCGACCTCAATCCGCTGAAGGCACAGGATGCCTATGCGCTCGTCGATGCGCGCCTCGGCATCGGGTCGCAGGACGACTCCTGGGCGCTCGAACTGTGGGGCAGGAACATCACGAACGAGCGCTACATCCAGGTCGGATTCGATGCGCCGCTGCAGAGCGGCAGCCTCGGCGCGTTCCTCGGCGATCCGAGGACGTACGGCGTGACCTTGCGGGTCAATTTCTAGCGCAAGCCGGCGGCGGTCAGCCGATGACGGGGTACAGCACGTCGCCGAAGTCCTGCTCCGGGTGCTCGATCATGAGGCCGATCACGAGCGGCACGAGGGTGCCGAGGATGGTGGCACCGTCGTTGATCTGCGCGCGGTTGAGCTGCCCGTTCCAGGTCGCGCCGCCGTGCACGAGCTGGTTCCTGATGACATAGAGCCGGTCGAAGACGATGCTCAGCACCATCGCGGTGTCGCCGGCCATGACGGCGGCCAGCGCGGCCTTCCTGCTCGACGAGAAGGCGGCCTTCCAGCGTTCGCTGGAATCATGCGTGCGCAGCGCGGTCCAGAATGGCTCGAACGTGAAGCGGTTGCCGATCAGCGTGCGGATGGGGCCCGTGAACTGATGGAACAGCGCCCGGTGCAGCAGCCTTTCGCGGTCGAGCGTGACGAGCGTCTCCAGGAAGCCGCGTGCCCGGTCGCGCTCGGTCTCCTCGCGGCCGAACTCGCGGGCGTAGGCTGCATTGAAGGCGATCCATTGCAGCATGAACCGGGTGTCGGGATCGTCGTGGATCTGCTCGGAGCGGATGAGCCAGCTCAGGGCGCGGTGGACGCGCAGGCGCAGCGCCTCGGGGTGGCCGGCGCGTACTTCCCGATGCCGCGCCTTCAGGTCGAGCGCCGTGCCCGGGGTCGGGCGCATGGTCAACGGATCCTGCATCGCCACAGTATGGCGAGGCTAGCGGCCCACGAAAACCACGGCGGCGGCGAGCAGCGCCACGGCGCCGATCAGCTTGCGCCAGCTGTCGCCCCGCGCCAGCAGCTTCTCGGCGATCACCAGCGCTGAAATGGCCGCGATCCAGGCGAGATTCATCACCCCGCCCACGAACAGCAGCGCCATCAGGAGCCAGCAGCAGCCGAGGCAGTAGACTCCGTGCTGCGCACCCATGAGGAACGCGCCGCGCGCGCCGGGGCGGTGGGCGGCGACCAGGAACCCGGCCGGTGCGCGGCAGTGCGCGAGGCAGGCGGCCTTCGCCGGGAGCCATTGGTAGAGTCCGACCGCGGCGAGCAGCGCGGCGGTGACGAGTGGACGCGTGCTCACGCCCATCTCGTCGATCCAGCCGGCTGCGATCAGCACGACCTGCAGCGCGGTGGCGATGACCGAGAAGGCGAGCCACACGGCGAGGTAGCCTGCGAGGAAACAGGTGGTACGGATGGCGGGCGCGCCCGGCCGGCCACGCCGGTTGACCCGGTCGAACAGCAGCACCGTCGGGGCGACCGACGGGGTCATCATGCCGACCATCATCACGAACCACATCGCGAAGGTGACGAGCGCGTAGTGGCTCGTGCGCAGGCCGCCGCTCGTCGCGGGCATGGGCATCGGCGCCGCCACCAGGTAGACCCAGGCGAGCGCGACGAGTGCCGCGAGGGCCGCGAGCGTGATGAGCGTCGGGCGCCCGGGCAAGCGCGGCTCAGGCCGCGCGGTCGCGCACGACGCCGGCGCCCGTCATCTCGATGCGCGCCAGGTGCGCGTGCCTCGCATCCCAGCCGAGCGGGATGCTGGCGGCGGGTTTCGTCTGCACCCGGCCGCTGGCGGCCTCCGCGCGCTCGTACTCGAAGCCCGCCGGCAGCACGATCTG
This sequence comes from uncultured Steroidobacteraceae bacterium, assembly GCA_964600535.1. Taxonomy (GTDB): domain Bacteria; phylum Pseudomonadota; class Gammaproteobacteria; order Steroidobacterales; family Steroidobacteraceae; genus CADEFQ01. The sequence continues at coordinate 4,452 of CAZRLI010000139.1, forward strand.
GGCGCGCACCGCCTCGCCCGTGACGGGATTGCGGATCGGCTCGACGCGCGCATCGAGGATGCCCTCGACCTCGACCCGCGCCGTGCGCGCCTCGAGGTCGATCTCGACGTGGATCGGCCTGAAGAGGGGCGCATGCACCTTCGAGTAGGTGGTCGCGAACACGCTGAAGATCGTGGCCCCGGGCTCGGTTTCCTCGCCGGACATGATCTTCAGCAGCGCCTCGCGCTGGGCGTCGTTCGCGCGCAGGTCGATGATCGGCTGCGCGTGGCCGTCGCCCTTGTGGACCGCCTCCGGCCAGGCGAAGAGGCCGCCGAATGCGAGTCCGTCGAGCGGGGTCTTGCCGAAGTGGCCACGGTCGATGCGGAAGAAGGCTGCGGCGTGGCAGTAACCCTGCGTCGGCAGTGCCATGAACTGGCAGGGACAGCCCCACGCGCAGTTGCAGTTGGAGATGTCGTAACCGCGGATGCGCCAGTCGACTCGAGCCATGGTGCTTCTCCTCGAGTGCAGAGGCGCGATCGTATGCCTCGGGTCAGCCGTTTGCCACCTGGGGCTCGGGCAGCGGATCGGGCCGGGTCTCGGGCTCCGGGGCGGCCACGGCGGGCAGGCGCACGATCTCGGGGATCGGCCCATCGCCCTGCAGGCGCTGGCGGTTGTTCTCGAGCCAGCGCTCGATGTGGCGGCGAAAGCGCGCGGCGGCCTCGGCGCGCAGCTTCGCGATGATCTCGTCGCCGCCCAGCTTTTCCTGTGTCGCCGAGACCTGCCACCACCACTGCAGGCGGTCGAGCCGGGTGCCCTCCCGGTACGGCAGGGTGATGGTGAATCGCCGGCCGGTGCGTGTCTGCGCCGTTTCGGCGTGAGCGAAGTAGTCCTCGAGCGCGCGGGGCAGTTCGATGTGCGACATCCGTGTGTCCGGAAGGCAGCAGGATTCAGCCCATCATAGCGCGTATTTCGCGAGTTCGAGCTTGCCAATCTGGTTTCGGTGCACTTCGTCCGGCCCGTCCGCGAGACGGAGCGTGCGTGCCTGTGCATAGGCAAGGGCGAGGCCATGGTCGTCGCAGACGCCGCCCGCGCCGTGTGCCTGGATCGCCCAGTCGATCACCTGGCAGGCCATCTGCGGTGCCGCCACCTTGATCATCGCGATTTCCTTCGCGGCGACCTTGTTGCCCACGGTGTCCATCAGCTGCGCCGCCTTCAGCACCAGGAGGCGCGCTTCGTCGATCATGATGCGGGCCTCGGCGATACGCTCGAGCGTGACGGTCTGCGCGGCGAGCGGCTTGCCGAAGGCGACGCGCGCAAGCGAGCGGCGGCACATCTTCTCGAGGGCGCGTTCGGCGAGGCCGACCAGGCGCATGCAGTGGTGGATGCGGCCGGGACCGAGGCGGCCCTGGGCTATCGCGAAGCCGTCGCCCTCCCGCTGCAGGATATTGGCGACCGGCACGCGCACATCCTCGAACAGCACCTCGCCGTGGCCGTGCGGG
>CAZRLI010000140.1:0-5910 GCA_964600535.1 uncultured Steroidobacteraceae bacterium
GGCGTGCGCTTCTGTGCATAGGCGAGGTACCTGCCGTCGGGCGAATACACCGGGCCGCTCTCGTCGGCAATGCTGTCGGCATTGAGGTCGCGCGCCGGTTTGCAGCCGCAGGCGGGGATCACGATGATGTCGTCGTTCGGGTCGATGCCGCTCCGGTCGCGATCGGCAACGAAGGCGACCTCGCTGCCGTCGGGGGAAATGTCGTAGGAGCTGGCGCTGTACTCCTGCTTCGACAGCCAGTAGCCCGAGCCGCGCGTGATCGCGGTCGTCTCGCCGCCGTCGAGCGCGATCGAGAAGAGATGCGGCTCGCGATCATCGAGGAAATGGTCCCAGTAGGCGATCGGCGCGCGCTCCCAGACCCTGGCGCTCGACTTCGCCTCGGCGCGCTCCTTGAGCCGCTTGCCCTGGTCTTCCCATTTGACCAGGTCGGGCCACACATCGGCGACGAACGCGAGATGCCTGCTGTCGGGGAACCACTTGAAGGCGCCGGCGCCGACCGGCACGTTCGTGACGCGCCGCGCCTCGCCGCCGTTCACCGCGATCACATAGACCTGGGTCTGCTCGTCGTCGCCACGCTTGGAGAGGAAGGCCACCCACTGGCCGTCGGGACTGAAGGCGGGCGCGGTGTCGCTCGCCTTGTCACTGGTCAGCTGGCGCGCGGCGCCGCCGGCCGTCGGGATCATCCACAGGTCGGTGCTGCCCTGGTTGGCTTCGAGGTCGTAGCGGGTCACCGGCACGACCGCCAGGGCGCCGTCGGGCGACAGTGCCGGGCCGCCGAGGCGCGCAAGTCCCCACATGGCCTCGGCGGTATAGGGAGTCGTTCCGGCGGCGTGAACCGCCATCGAGCAGCAGGCGAGCAGCGCGGCGAGGCCGCGGATCCGGACAGGCATCAGGTTCTCCCCGTTTGCACAGTGGTCGGCGATTGTGCCCCAAGAGGGCGTGCCGTGCCGCCATATGCGACGAGCGCCGCGTACAATCCGCCCGAGCCTCCCCAGGAGTTTCCCCCGCATGCGCATCACCCTCGCGGCGACCGACAGCGAACTGGCCCGCGCCTGGCGCGAGCAGTGCGGCGGGCTTGCCGACGTCTCGGTCCACGAGGGATCGATCCTCGATCTCGACGTCGATGCGATCGTGAGCCCCGCCAACAGCTTCGGGTTCATGGAGGAGGGCCTCAGCGGCGTGTATCGGCGCTCCTTCGGCGGCCATGTGCAGGAGCGCCTGCAGGCGCTGCTGCGTGCCCAGCACGACGGCGAGCTGCCGGTCGGCCGGGCCGAGATCGTCGCGATCGAGCACCCGCGCATCCGCTGGCTGATCGCGGCGCCGACGATGCGCGTGCCGATGACCGTCGCCGGCACGGTGAACCCGTTCCTCGCGGCGCGCGCGGCGCTGCGCCTCGTCAAGCAGGGGCATTTCGCGCCGGGCTCCGGTGGCGATGGCCACGTAGGCCACGCCGTCACCTCGCTGGCGATGCCGGGACTCGGCACCGGCACGGGCGGCGTGCCGCCGGGCGTGTGCGCGGCGCAGGTGCGCGCGGCCATCGAGGAAGTGGTCCTCGGGCGCGTACCCCGTTTCCCCGACCTGCGAGCCGCGCTCGCAGCCCATGACTCCCTCGTGCGAGGTCTGTGAATGTCCGTGTCACTGCTCGATCGTTACTGCGCCGTCGCCCTGCAAATCGATTGCGATGGCGTGCATCCCGACCCTGACCGTGCCAGCGCCCGCGCCCGCATGGCCGCGAGCCTCAAGCGCATCGACGTCGCCATTTCGGGCGCGAAGCGCTGGGTCGGCGACGATCTGCGGCTCGTCGTGCTGCCCGAGTACATCCTCACCGGCCCGCCCTGGGGCGAGGCGATCCCCGCGTGGGCGGACAAGGCGGCGCTCGAGGATGGCGGGCCTGAATACGATGCCTTCGCGCAGCTTGCGCAGCGGCACGGCGTGCACATAGCGGGCAATGCCTACGAGACCGACAAGAACTTCCCGGGACTCTATTTCCAGGCGTCCTTCGTGTTCGACGACAGCGGCCGGCGCGTGCTGCGCTACCGGCGCCTCGTGTCGATGTTCGCGCCCACGCCGCACGACGTCTGGGACCGCTACCTCGAGTTGTATGGCCTCGAGGCGGTGTTCCCGGTGGCCGACACGGCACTCGGCAAGCTGGCCGCGATCGCCTCGGAGGAGATCCTCTATCCCGAAATCGCCCGCTGCCACGCGATCCGCGGGGCGGAAGTGCTGCTGCATTCGACCGGTGAAATCGCCGCGCTCACGCTCACGCCGAAGCAGATCGCGCGGCGCGCGCGCGCTCTCGAGAACCTCGCCTACGTCGTATCCGCCAATTGCTCGGCAATGCTCGGCATCGACGTGCCGGTCGATTCGAGCAACGGCTTCTCGGACATCATCGACTACCTCGGCAACCAGGTGGTGCAGGCGGGGCAGGGCGTGTCGATGGTGGCCTACGCGTCGCTCGACCTCGCCGGCCTGCGCGCCTGGCGTCGCCGCCCCGGCATGGGGAACCTGCTCGCGCGACAGGCCCTCGACCTGTACGCGGCGAGTTTCGCCTCGGCCAACATCCGCGAGCCGAATGGCCTGCTCGACCAGGGCAAGGTCAGGGTGCCCGATCGCAGCTACTTCCGCGAGCGGCAGGCCCGTGCGATCGAGCGGCTGGTGGCCAAGGGAGTCATCAGGAGCTGACGGCCGCGCTCAGCCCGCCTTCAACCGCGATTGCAGGAAGGCGCGGAAGGCCGCGTCGTACTCCTTGTGCAGCGGGCCCGAAACGGGGTCGCTCTCCGCGGCTGCATGCCAGCGGGTGAGCTTCGGCAGCCCGGCGAGGAAATCCTTCACGCCGAACATCGGCAGCAATGCGAAGAGCACCCAGAAAGTGGGCGCCATGATCGCGTCGGGAAAGCCGGGGCTGCCGCCGGCCGCCCACGGACCCTCGCCGATGAACTTCTCGAGGTCGCCGACCGCCTTGCGCAGTGTCGCGAGGCAGGCCTGCACGTCGGCATCGTTGCGCTGTGCGGGATTGGCGTTGCGAAACAGCGCGCCGGTGTTCGGCACCACGTAGATGTCGACCAGCCGCGCGATGAGCCGCGCCTGCGCACGATCCATCGCGTCACCGGGCATGAGCTTGCGGCCGGCCTGCGTTTCGTCAATGTATTCGCAGATCACGGTCGACTCGGCGAGGCAGCGGCCGTTGTCCTCGAGGGCCGGCATCTTGCCGAGCGGGTTCACCGCGAGGTACTCCGCGGACTTGATGCTGCCACCCGGCGGCGGCGTGAGTTCCAGGCCGCAGCCCTTCCAGCGTGAAACGAGCAAGGCTCGCGCGACATAAGGCGAGGCGAGGGAACCATAGAGCTTCATGGGGGTACCTTGTTTGGGGTGGCGGTCACAAGCCAGGGCCGCGATTATCGCTATAGTCCGCGTTCACGGTACGGACGAAGATGCAGGGAGTTCAGTACGACATGGCGAGGCGCGCAACAGCCGGCGGCGAGACTGATTCCGACCCGGGCGTGCGGCGGGCGTATTTCGAATGCCGCTTCGGCCAGCTGCACGTCCACAATGCCATGCCCGCGGGCGGCGGCTTCGACGAGGCCACCCCACTGCTCTGCATCCACCGCCACGGCGCGTCCGGGCGCATGTTCGCGGGGCTGATGCGCGCGATGGGCCGCGACCGTTCCGTCTATGCACCGGACCTGCCCGGCTGCGGGGAGTCGGACGGGCCGCCGTCGGCGCCCGCCACGGACCTCGCCGCGGCGCTCGGCGACTTCATGAGCGACCTGCGCCTGCGCCGCGTCGACGTGCTGGCGGCGGGCGCCGGCGCGTTCGTGGCGACGGAGCTGGCGCTGATGCGCGCGGACGCCGTGCGTCGCGTCGCGTTCCTCGACCTGCCGGATCCCGCGGCCGACCCCCGCATCCGGGAGAAGTTGCCGCTGCTCGCGCAGCCGACGCTGCTCCTGCAGGCGCGCAACGACCTCGAATTCGATTCGCCGGCGATCGCGGCGGAGCTGCGCACTTTCCTCAGCGCGTAGCCGTCGCGGCCTGCGCCGCGGCGCGCCGCCAGGCCAGCACCGCGCCCAGCATCGCGAGCAGCATCGGGATCGCGACGAGATTCAGGTTGCGCCAGCCGAGCCCCGCGATGGCCGCGCCCGCCGCGAGCGAAGCCAGCGCCTGCGACGTGAAGGTCGCGAAATCATTGAACCCCTGGGCGCGAAAGCGCTCGGCCGGCGTGTAGGTGCGCGTCAGCAGCGTCGTGCCCGCGACGAACAGCAGGTTCCAGCCGAGCCCGAGCAGCACCAGGCCCGCGAGGTAGTGCGTGAAGGCGTGGCCGAGCGCTGCGGCGACCGCGACACAGGCCGCCATGCAGACGATGCCGGCGAGCATCATGCGGGCGATGCCGAGTCGCGTGATCAGCCAGCCGCTCGCGAGTGACGGCAGGTACATCGCGACGAGGTGCGACGTAATCACCTGTTTCGTCGCATTGACGCTGTGGCCGTCGAGTACGTGCATGCTGATCGGGGTGGCCGTCATGATGAAGCTCATGACCGCATAGGATGAAAGGCTCGCAAGGAGCGCCACCAGATAGGCGGGCTGGCTCGCGATTGCGGCGAGCGGGCGCGCAGGGCCACCCGTCGCGACCGCGTGCGGGTGCGGCGGCCCGAGCCGCAGCAGCACCAACGACGACAGGACGAGGAAGACCGCGACGGCGACGAACGAGCCGGTGAACTCGGGCCAGCCACCGAGCAGGCGCAGCCGTTCGCCCGTTTCAGGCCCGATGAACGCCCCGGCGAGGGTCCCTAGCATGACGGTCGCGACGGCCTTCGGGATGTCCGCGATGGCGACGTACTCCGTCGCCGCAAAGCGATACTGCTGCACGAAGGCCATGTTGGCGCCGAGCAGTGCCGCGCCGAGGCAGAAGGCCGCGAAATGGGCATGCGCCACGGCCCAGGCGCAACCCAGGGCAGCCGCGCCGGCCGCCAGCGCGCTGACGATGAACATGCGGCGACGCCCGAACCGCTGCATGGACAGCGCCGCCGGAATCGAGGTGGCGGCGACCCCGACGACACTCAGCGACAGCGGCAGGGTCGCGAGCGCCGGGGAAGGCGCGATCCGGGCGCCGATGATGCCGCCGAATGCGATGAGCACGAGCGTGCCACAGCCGGCGAGCGCCTGGGCCAGGGTCAGGATCCACACACTGCGCATGCGGCCGATGTTATGTCGGATGTTGCGACGCCGCGAGCGGCGCGGCGCGCTACACTTCCAAGTCCATGGGCGCGCACAAGAAACCCACCCGGCCCCATCAGGACCCCGATACGGAGAGCACGGCGGAGTTGCCGGTGCTCGATGATCCGCTGTCGTCCACGGACACGTGGGCCGTCGGCGCATTGCCGGCCCCGCAGGGGGCGCCCGCTTCGGTCGAGGACGAGATCGGCGCACTTCGCACGGATCTTGCGCAGGCCGCCGAGCAGCGCAGCGCGCTCGAAGTCGACCTTCGGTCCCTGTCCTCGAGCCTGCGCGACGTCGAGGAGCGCCTGCGCCGCAAGGGCGAGCGCCTCGCCACGCTCGAGCACGAACTCGACCAAGCGCGCAAGGCGGGCGACGCGGCCGTGGCCCGCGCGCACGAACTCGAAACCGCGCTCGAGGCGGCGCAGGCCGCGCTCGCCAGCGAGCGCCAGCGCGCCGACGAAGCAGCACAGGGGCGCGACGCGGGCTCGCTGGCCGCGGCCGCGCTCGAGGCACGCGGCGCGGAACTCGCCGGCGAGGCCGAGCGCCTGCGCGACGAGGCGCGCGCCCTGCGCGAGACGCTCGCCGAGCGCGACATCGCGCTGGCGGATCGGGCCAACGCGCTGGCGTCACGCGAGCGCCGCCTCGCGGAGCTCGAACCGCAGAACCTGCAGCGCGCCCAGCGCCTCGAGCAGCTCG
>CAZRLI010000141.1:0-5908 GCA_964600535.1 uncultured Steroidobacteraceae bacterium
CTCGCACGTGACGATCGAGGCGAAGTTGCGCAGCCACATGTGGATCGAGGAACTGATCGACTTCGCGGAGTCGGAAGCCTCCTGCGGGCTGTACGGCATCCTCAAGCGGCCGGACGAGAAATACGTGACCGAGCACGCCTACGACAACCCGAAATTCGTCGAGGATCTCGTGCGCGACGTCGCCGTGCGGCTCAATCGCGACGACCGCATCGCGGCCTACGTGATCGAGGCCGAGAATTTCGAATCGATCCACAACCATTCGGCCTACGCCCGCGTGGAGCGCGACAAGGACGCAGCACCGCTCGCGTCGGTCCCGGCGCCTCCCCGCTAGGCCGGGCGCGCCGGCAGCGGTCCGCGCGTCGCGAGCAGGTCGAAGCGGGTGCCGCGCTTCGCATGCCGGGCCAGGTAATCGCCGAGGGGGCCCGGCACCGGCTCGACCCGCGCGCCGCGCACCGCGTGCACGTTGTCGAAGGCACCGCCGACCAGCGCGGCAAACTGCGCCACGCTGCAGCCCTGCTCCTCGAGTTGTTCCGGCGCGTATTCGACATAGAGCGCGCGCGTCCGCCGCAGCAACGCACCCGCGCCGCGCAGCACCCGCACCTCGAGTCCTTCGGCATCGACGACCAGCAGGTCGACGACCGGCCACGCCTGCGGCACCGACGCGTCGAGGGTCACGACCGGCACCTCGATTTCGCCGCGTGAACTCACCCGGCTGTTGCCCGTATTGATCGGGTTCTCGGTGAAACGCGCCCTGCCCGCCACATCGCCCACCGCGCTCGCGTCGACGTGCACGCCGGCGAGGCCGTTGAGCGCGAGGTTCATCGCGAGCAGCCGGCGGTTGCGCGGGCTCGGTTCGAAGGCGAGCACGGTCGCCGCGCCGCACACCGCGGCGAGGGGAATCAGCACGCTGCCGATGTGCGCACCGACCACGACCAGCCTCGCGCCGGGCGCGAGCAGCCCCCGCAGCAGGCCGACCTGCGACCAGTCGTACTCGCCGCGCTCCAGGAGATGGCGCGACACGTTGAAATCGCGCGCATCGACCGCCAGCGTGCCGTTCCTCGTCTCCGCGACCAGTGCCACCCCGTGCCGCGACAGCACCCGCGCACGCCAGCGCGCGCGCAGCATCCGCGACACGCGCTTGCGCCAGGGTACCTGCATCGCGGCATTGTCCCTGTTTTCTGTACCATGGCGCCACCCGGGGACTCCATAGGGAAAAGAACATGACGCACCGACCAGTCGCCCTGCCGCTCGCCCTGCTCGCCCTGCCCCTGGTGACGCACGCCACTGCGGCCGGACTCGATCCTGCCTCGATCGCGCAGGTCCCGTTCGTCGGCGACGTGCAGATCAGCGGGGACGGTCGGCGCATCGCCTACGTGCTTGCGCATGCCGACCTCGACAAGGACGACTACCAGGGCGACATCTGGCTGATCGATGGCGACGCGGCACCGCGCCTCGTGGTCGGCGGCCCGTCCGACGATTCGCGCCCGCGCTGGTCGCCTGACGGCACGCGCCTCGCGTTCCTGTCCAACCGCGCGCAGCAGCGCCAGATCTTCGTGCTCGACCTGCGCGGCGGCGAGGCCTGGCCCCTCACGTCCGAAAAGGAAGGCATCGGCGCCTTCGCCTGGTCGCCTGATGGCAGGCGTATCGCCTACCTGGCGCGCCCGGCGCCCGCGGTGCCCGAGCCGAAGGCCGCTGCCGCCGGCCGCGCGCGCATGACCGAACGGCTCTTCTACCGATTCGACGGTGCGCCGGGCTTCCTGCCCGAACAGCGATCGCAACTCTGGGTCGTCGACGTCGCGGAGGACCCTGGTGCGCCGCTGGGGCCGCTGTGGGACGGGCGTACCGAACCTTCCGAGCCGGCCTGGACCCCTGACGGCAAGACGCTCGTCTTCAGCGCGCTGCCCGACCCGAACCCGCCGGCCGCGCCGCTGGACAGCGAGCTGTACCGCGTGGAGGTCGCCGCGGCGGCCCGCCCGGCGATGCTGACCGATCGTCGCGGGCCGGATGGCTCGATCGCGCTGGCACGCGACGGCCGCATCGCATGGACCGGCTTCGACGAATTGCAGCCGCCGCGCAGCTCCACCACGACGCGGTTGTATTCGGCGCCGCTCACCGCCGCCGGCATCGGGGCCATTGCGACCGTCACGGCGGGCTTCGATCGCAACGTCGACGAGTCCGCGATGAGTGACACGCCGATGCCACGTGGCGGTGGCGCGCGGGCGCAGTTCGACGCCAGCGGCAAGTCCTTGTGGTTCATCGCCGCCGATCGCGGCCTCGCCCGACTCTATCGCGTGGCCAGCACGGGCGGCGAGCCCGTGTCGATGTCGACGCAGTTGCGGGGCGACCTGCGCGAATTCTCGCTCGCGCGCACCGGTCGCGTGGCCGCGGTGTTCGGCTCCCCCACCCAACCCTACGACGTCTGGACGCTCGACCGGCCGGGCGGCCAATGGGTGCAGCGGACGACGCATGGGCGCGATGCCTTTGCGGGTGCGACGCTTTCACCCTACGAGGAACTGTGGGTCGATTCCTTCGACGGCACGCGCATCCAGGGCTGGCTGCTGAAGCCGCCGGGCTTCGACGCGGCGCGCCAGTACCCGCTCATGCTCTACATCCACGGCGGGCCGCACGCGATGTACGGCGAGGGCTTCTTCCACGAATTCCAGGTCCTCGCCAACGCCGGTTTCCTCGTGCTCATCACCAACCCGCGCGGCAGCACCGGTTACGGCGAGGCGTTCGCGAACAGCGTGCAGTATCGCTACCCGGGCGACGACTACCGTGACCTGATGGCGGCGCTCGACGCGGTGATCGCGCGGGGTTTCGTCGACAGCACACGCCTCGGCGTGGGCGGAGGCAGCGGTGGCGGCGTGCTCACCAGCTGGACGATCGGCCAGACCGGCCGCTTCGCCGCGGCACTGGTCGAGCGCCCGGTCGTCGACTTCGCCTCCCATGCCGCGGTGTCGGACCTGAACGGCTTCTTCGCGCAGCACTGGTTCCACGACTATCCATGGCGCTCGCCGCAGGAGTATTTCGCGCGCTCGCCGATCAGCCTGGTCGACCGGGTGACGACCCCGGTGCTGGTGATCCAGAGCGAGCAGGACTACCGCACGCCGCAGGACCAGGGCATCGGCTATTACAACGCGCTCAGGATGCTCGGCAAGCCGGCGAAGCTCGCGCTGTTCCCGGGTTCATCACACGGCCTGTCGCGCAACGGCCCACCGAGCCAGCGGATCGAGCGGCTCGGCATCATCCTCGACTGGTTCACGACGCGGCTTCGGCCGCAACCCGCTGCTCCGCGTTCTGCAGGCGGCTGATCATGCCGCGCAGGAACACGCGGTTGAAACGCAGCTGGCAGGATGCGGAGACCTGCTCGAGCAGGGTCGAGCTCACCTTGAGCACGGTGACGGGTCCGTTCGCCTTGACGGTCGCGGTGCGCTTCGCGCCCTGCACGTAGCTCGTCTCGCCGAAGCAGTCACCGCTCTCGAGCGCGCCGAGGCGCCGTCCATGGCGCTCGACGACGCACTCGCCGGCTACGACCACGTAGAACCGGTCATCCATCTCGCCTTCCTTGACGATCTCTTCGGCACCCGCGTAGTCCTGCCAGTTGCTGGCGCGCAGCACCTCCCAGATCTCGGCGTGCGAGAACTCGTGGAAGAACTTCAGGCGCCGCAGCGTCGCGAACTGTTCCTGCTGGTCGATGCGCGCGTATCGCTGGCGCAGCTTCTGGTGCACGCGCGTGAGCTCGGCCGCGAGGTCGAGGCCGCTCTTGTAGCGCTTGTCCGGGCTCTTCTGCAGCGCCATCGCCACCACGGTCTCGAGTTCCTCGGGCACGTCGGGCGCGAGCGTGTGGATCGGCGCCGGCGTCGCGTAGACGATCTGGTGCAGCAGCTTGGCCAGGTTGCCGGCGCGGAACGGCCGCACGCCCGACAGCAGCTCGTACATCACCGCACCGAGCGAATAGAGGTCGGATCGATTGGTCAGCTCGAGGCTCTGTACCTGCTCGGGCGACATGTAGGAGGGGCTGCCGGCGATGCCCTCGATGCGCGAGATGTCGGAATCGGCGACCAGCGCGATGCCGAAGTCGATGATGCGCACGTCGCTGTCCTGCGTCAGCATGATGTTCGACGGCTTGATGTCGCGATGGATCACGCCGCGCGAATGCGCGTAGTTGAGCGCCTTGGCGCACTTGTAGATGATCTCGACCACGTCGTCGATGCGCAGCAGGTTGTCGGCCTTGCAGTAGGCGGCCAGCGTGCGTGCGCCGTGCACGTGTTCGGTCACGATGTAGCAGTGCCCGCCTTCCTCGCCGGCGTCGTAGATCGGCAGGATGTGCGGGTGCTGCAGCATCCCGACCATGTGCGCCTCGGAGAGGAACATCTTGCGCGAGATCCGCGCGCGCTCCTCGTCGCCGCCGGCGTCGATGTTGTAGACCTTGATCGCGACGTCGCGACCGTAGTACGGGTCGTGCGAGAGGTAGACCGTGCCGGTGCTGCCCTTGCCGACCTCGTTGACGATCACGTACTTGCCGATCTTCTCGGGAACCCTGCCGTTCTGCAGCGTCTTGTGTGCCGGCGTGGACATCGCTGGGCAGAATATGTGGCGCCCGGCGGGCGATCTGTGATGCGCCTCGCGGATCGCCCGGGCCTCGTGCGGCCTGTGACGCGCGCCTTCAGCGCGCGAAGTGGTCGAACCCTGAATGCGAGAACTCGATCACACTGTCGCCGCGAGCGACGCTGACGCCCCGGCCCGCGACGAGCTGCCCGATGGTGGTGCATGCCAGGCCGGCGAGTTCGGCCGCGCGACGGGCCGGCACCGCGAAGCACAGCTCGTAGTCGTCGCCGCCCGTGAGTGCGAAGTCCTCGGCAGCCGTGCGACCGGCAACCGCGAGCAGCGGCTGCGAGAGCGGCAGCCGCGCCACGTCGATGCGCGCCGCGCAGCCGCTCGCGGCGGCCAGCTTGGCGAGGTCGCCCGCGAGCCCGTCGGACACGTCGATGCAGGCGCTCGCGATTCCGCGCAGCCGGACCCCTTCCGCGCAGCGAGGTGCCGGGAATTCGAAGCGCGCGCGCAGCGCAGCGCGCGCCGCCGCCGGCGCGGTCGCGGGTGCCAGCAGCCGGCCCTGCAGCAGGGCGAGTCCGCAGGCCGCGTCACCAGGCGAGCCGGTCACGCAGACGAGGTCGCCTGCCCGGCCACCGCCACGCAGCAGCGCCCCGCCCCGCGCGATGGTACCGAGCACCTGCACCGTGACGGTGAGCGGCCCGCAGGTCGTGTCGCCGCCGACCAGCTGCACGTCGTGCCTGCGTGCGAGCGCCGCGAAGCCGGCGGCGAACTCCGCGAGCCAGGCCTCGTCGGCCTGCGGCAGGGTCAGTGCAAGCAGCGCCCAGGCGGGCGTCGCGCCCATCGCCGCGATGTCGCTCAGGTTCACCGCCAGTGCACGATGGCCGATCGAGCGCGCGGGGCTGCCGGCGGGAAAGTGCACGCCCTCGACGAGCGTGTCGACCACCGCGACGATCTCGTGGCCGGCGGGCGGCGCGAGCACCGCGCCGTCGTCGCCGACTGCGACGCGCACATCGCGCCGCGCGCCGATATCGCGGAAATAGCGGTCGATCAGCGCGAACTCGCCGGGCGGCATGGCGCGGACCTCAGTGCTCGCCGGGACGCAGCTCCCGGGCCGCGCGATCGAGGACCGCGTTGACGTACTTGTGGCCGTCGGTGGCGCCGAAGCGCTTCGCGAGACCCACCCCTTCATTGATCACCACGCGATAGGGCACGTCGGGGCGCGAACTCAGTTCGAACAGGCCGATCAGCAGCACCGCGTGTTCCACCGGGTCGAGCTCGGCGGGCTTGCGGTCGGTGTAGCGCGCGAGCGCGGCGTCCCAGGACGCCGCGGCTTCGGCCACGCCGCGCACCAGGG
>CAZRLI010000142.1:0-5881 GCA_964600535.1 uncultured Steroidobacteraceae bacterium
GGGTGGTGGGCCGTGTAGGATTCGAACCTACGACCAAGAGATTAAGAGTCTCCTGCTCTACCAACTGAGCTAACGGCCCTGCAAAAACCGGGGTGGACGATGGGACTCGAACCCACGACGGCCGGGATCACAACCCGGGGCTCTACCAACTGAGCTACGTCCACCGTCAGGGGGCGGCGAGTATACCAGCGCCCGCGTTACGCTCAACTTCCCCCGTTGCTCGTCCTGCGGATGAACGCCGCGGTACTGTCGTGCAGGGCCTTCAGGTCGGCATCGCGCGCATAGACCATGTGCCCCGACTCGTAGAGGTGGGTCTCGATGTTCGCCTGCAGCGAGGCCTGTATCGGCAGCTGCGCGAGCTCGTAGAGGGCGGCGAAAAATGGCGTCGCGAGGTCGTAGTAGCCGCCATGCATCTGGACCTTGAGATTCGGGTTGCGCTGCATCGCCACGGCGAGGTCGGGCATCACGTTGGTGGCGCCCTGCACTTTCCCCGGATAGCCGGGCGGCTGGTGCTGGAAATCCCAGACCTTCCACAGGCCCGCGGAAGCCTTGAAGCGCATGCCCTCGCCGAACTTGAGCGTGCCGCGGACGTAGTCGTTGTAGGCCGACACGTACGCGGAGGAGATGGCCGCGGACTGCGGGTCGTACTGGGCCTCCTGGCTCAGCGGATCGAGCGTCGGGCCCGAGAAACGGCTGTCGAGGCGCCCGGCGGTGAGATCGCTGCCGAGCAGCGTCTTGTCGAACTCGCCGCCATTGACGCGCAGGTTCGCCCGCTCGATGTAATCGACCGGCAATCCCGTGTAGCGATGCAATTGTTGCGCGACGGCGCTGCGGCGCGCGGGATCGAGCTTCGCTCCCGCGGCCAGCGCCGAAAGGTAGTCGCCGAGGGCGAAGGCCTCGACTTCGGCGAGGAAGGGCTCGAGCTCGGCGCGCGGCTCGGGCAGGCGCTTGTGGTACCAGGCGGTCGCCGCAGAGGTGGGCAGCGCAAGCGCATAGGCCTGGTCGACCCCGGGGTTGACCTGCGGTTCATCGACGCTGTTGTCGAACGCGAGGATCTGCGACAGCAGGATCACGCCGTTGAGGTCGAGCGAGTGCTTCTCCTGCAGCACGCGGGCCAGCACCGCCGAGCGCGTCGTCCCATAGCTCTCGCCAAACAGGTACTTCGGCGAATTCCAGCGGCCATGGCGCGCGAGGAATTCGACGATGAAGTTCGCGAAGGCATCCGCGTCCGGGTCGACGCCGAAGAACGCCTTCTCCTTGTCCTGCCCGCGCAGGTGGCCGAAGCCGGTGCCCGGCGCGTCGATGAAGACGAGGTCGCTGGCATCGAGCAGGCTGAAGTCGTTGTTGACGATCCGGTACGGCGCCGCGGGTGTATGGCTGTCGGTGAGCGTCAGCACCCGCTTCGGGCCGAATGCGCCCATGTGCAGCCACACCGTGGAGGACCCCGGCCCGCCGTTGAAGACGAAGGTGACCGGGCGGCGCGGATCGGCGGCCTTGCCCTTGAAGTACGCGACATAGGACATCGCCGCCTCGGGCGGCTGCGGCGGCAACGGGCCGTCCCGCTCCGGCTTCGGCAGCGGCGGATCGGCGTCCATCGGATCGGCGAGGTGCACGACCAGGAGGCCCGCCTCGGCCTGGTAGTCGAGCTTCTGGCCGCCGACCGTGACGCTGCCCTGCGTGAGCGAGCGCTGGTCGCTGAGGAAGCGCGGCGAGCGGCTGAGCACATCCGCGCCGGCGTCATCGGCCGCATCGACGGCCTGCGCGAGCTGGATGGACACCATCGATGACAGCGCGGCGAGCGCGAGTGCGGTGATTTTCATGGCGCGCGATTCTACAGCAACGCGCCCGGCAGGACTCGAACCTGCGACCCCCGGCTTAGAAGGCCGGTGCTCTATCCAGCTGAGCTACGGGCGCAACGCGCCGGGCCGGAATTGGTCGGGGCAGCAGGATTCGAACCTGCGACCCTCTGCTCCCAAAGCAGATGCGCTACCAGACTGCGCCATGCCCCGCCGCCGGCCACCGGGTGAACAATCCTCAATTTTACGCACAATCCCGTAAAATGCGCCCTTTTTCCGCCAAGGAGCGCCGATGGCCGCGAGACTCATCGACGGCAAGCGCATCGCCACCGCGGTGAAGACCGAGGTGCGCGCCGAAATCGACGCGGCGCTCGCGCGCGGCCTGCGCCGCCCCGGGCTCGCGGTCGTGATGGTCGGCGACAATCCCGCGTCGGCGATCTACGTGCGCAACAAGCGCCGTTCCTGCGAGGAGGCGGGCGTGCTGTCCGTCGCGCACGACCTGCCGCAATCGACGTCGGAGCGCGAGCTGCTCACCCTGATAGACGAGCTGAATGGCGATCCGCGCATCGACGGCATCCTCGTGCAGCTGCCGCTGCCCGATCAGATCCGCCAGGCCGCCATCATCGACCGGATCGACCCGAAGAAGGACGTCGACGGCTTCCACCCCTACAACCTCGGCCGGCTCGCGCAGAGGAATCCGCTGATCCGCCCCTGCACGCCGTATGGCGTGATCCGCATGCTCGATGCCGAGGGCCTTTCGGTCCGCGGCCTCGAGGCGGTGGTGATCGGCGCCTCGAACATCGTCGGGCGGCCGATGTCGCTCGAGCTGTTGCTGATGGGCGCGACGACCACCGTGTGCCATCGTTTCACGCGCGACCTCGAGGCGCAGGTGCGCCGCGCGGAGCTGCTGGTGGTCGCGGTCGGCAAGCCAGGCATCGTGCGCGGCGCATGGATCCGGGAAGGCGCCATCGTCGTCGATGTCGGCATGAACCGGCTCGGCAACGGCCACCTCGTCGGCGACGTGGAATTCGCCGGCGCCTGCGAACGCGCGGCCTGGATCACGCCCGTGCCGGGCGGCGTGGGCCCGATGACGGTTGCCATGCTGATGCGTAATACGCTGGAAGCGTCGCTGCGCCGCCAGGGGGTCTGAGCGATGGCGGCGGTCGACATCGACCTCGCGCGCCAGCTGCCGTGGACCGCCCTCGCATCGCGCGCGCTGTACCTCGATGTCGACGGTACGCTGCTCGACATTGCACCGGCGCCGGACGCCGTCACCATCCCCGCCGGCCTCGTCGAGGCACTTGCCGTCGTCACCGCGCGCCTCGACGGCGCGCTGGCGCTGGTCAGCGGCCGGCCGATCGACGCCCTCGACCAGCTGTTTCGCCCGCTGCGATTCGCCGCGGTCGGCATCCACGGCGCCGAGGTGCGCACCGCGAGCGGCCCGCTGCGCACCGCCGGGCCGCTCGCGCAGCAGCTCGACGGCGTGCGCGCGGCGCTCGCGCAACGGATGGCGCAGTGGCCGGGCACGACCCTCGAGGACAAGGGCGTTGCGCTCGCCCTGCACTACCGCGGCGCGCCGGTCGATGGGCGCGTGATCGGCCGCGAGCTGCGCGACATCGCCCGCGCGGCGGGTCCCGCCTTCGTCCTGATGCAGGGCAAGAGCGTCTGCGAACTCAAGCCCGCCCTGCTGACCAAGGCCAGTGGCATCGCGACGCTGCGCACCACGGCCCCGTTCGCGGACCGGGCCCCGCTCTGCCTCGGCGACGACGTCACGGACGAGAGTGCCTTCCGGTTCGCGAACGAGAACCGCGGCCTGTCGATACACGTGGGCGATTCGGCCACGACCCTGGCACAGCGGCGCGTCGCCGCCCCGGGGCAGGTGCGCGCCTGGCTCGCCGGTCTCGCCGGCATCGAATGCACGAAAGAGGGCCCTGCATGAGCACTCCCGCGCCCAGCCTCGATCTCGCCGTCGTCGGCAACTGCTCGATCGCGTCGCTGATCGATCTCCGGGGCCGCCATGTCTTTGCCTGCCTGCCCCGCCTCGACGGGGATCCGGTGTTCTGCAGCCTGCTCGACGGCGCCGACCGCGGTTACTTCGACGTGGAGCTCGCCGGCTTCACCCACAGTTCGCAGCGCTACCTGCGCAATACCGCGGTCGTCGAGACCCGCCTCGAGGCGGCTGACGGCGCCGCGGTGCGCATCGTCGATTTCTGCCCGCGTTTCCGCCAGTTCGACCGCAACTTCCGCCCGATGATGCTCGTGCGCACGGTCGAGGTCGCGGCCGGCCGGCCGCGCGTGCGCGTGCGCCTGCGGCCCCGCCAGCGCTATGGCGAGGCCGACTTCGCGATCCGCCGGGGCAGCCATCACCTGCGGTACATCGGCGACTCCCTCGACCTGCGCCTCACGACCAACGCCAGCCTCGACTACATCGTCGAGGAGCGCTGGTTCGCCCTCGAGCACCCGCTCACCCTGGTGCTCGGGCCGGACGAATCGATCGCCGAGTCGGTCGACGGCCTTGCCGCACGCTTCCTCGCGAGCACCACCGACTACTGGCGCGACTGGGTGCGTACGCTCGCCGTGCCGTTCGAATGGCAGGAACAGGTGATCCGCGCCGCCATCACGCTGAAGCTCTGCAGCTACGAAGACACCGGTGCGATCGTCGCGGCGCTGACGACCTCGATCCCCGAGGCGGCGGACAGCGGGCGCAACTGGGACTATCGCTTCTGCTGGCTGCGCGACAGCCTGTTCACGGTCAAGGCGCTCAACCGGCTCGGCGCCACCCGCACGATGGAGTCGTACCTGCGATTCATCGTCAATGCCGCGGCGGGAGCCAGGGACTACGCCCTGCAGCCGCTCTACGGTATCAGCGGCGAAGCCGCGGTCGAGGAACGCGTCGCCGGCGCGCTCGGCGGCTATCGCGGCATGGGCCCGGTGCGGGTCGGCAATGCCGCGTGGCACCAGCAGCAGAACGACGCCTATGGCGCCGTCGTGCTGTCGGCGATGCAGGCGTTCTTCGACGACCGGCTGCGCGAGAAGGCGGGCGTCGAGGCCTTGCGCCAGCTGACCGTGCTCGGCGAGCACGCCTGGGCACTGCACGATGCACCGGACGCGGGCATCTGGGAATTCCGCACGCGCAGCGAGCGGCACACCTTCTCGAGCGCGATGTGCTGGGCGGCACTCGATCGCATCGCGCAGCTGCATGCGCATTTCGGCGAGCACGGCGCGCAGCTCTGGCGGACCCGCGCCGATACCGTGCGCGCCCGCGTGCTCGAGCGCGGCTGGAACGACAAGCTCGGCAGCTTCGTCGACGTTTTCGACGGCAGCGGTGCCGACGCGAGCCTGCTGCTGCTGCCGGAAATCGGCCTCGTCAGCCACGACGACCCGCGCTTCCTCGGCACGCTCGCGTTCCTCGAGCGCCGCCTGCGGCGCGGCGACTTCCTCGCGCGCTACGACCGCGCCGACGATTTCGGCGCGCCCACCGTCGCGTTCAATCTCTGCACCTTCTGGTACATCAATGCGCTCGCCGGCGTCGGCCGCAGCCAGGAAGCGCGCCACCTCTTCGAATCGATGCTCGCGCGCTGCAACCACGTCGGCCTGCTGTCCGAGGACATCGACCCGGGGAGCGGCGAACTGTGGGGCAACTTCCCGCAGACCTACAGCATGGTCGGCATCATCCCTTCCGCCATGCGCCTCTCGAAGTCGTGGGAATCGGCGCTGTGAGCCGCCTCGTCTGCGTGTCGAACCGCATCACGCTGCCGCGCAAGACCGCGGCGGCCGGCGGCCTCGCGGTCGGCGTGCTCGCGGCCATGCGGGTCGAGGGAGGCTTGTGGTTCGGCTGGAGCGGCGATGTCGCCGCCGAGCCCGCGGCGCAGCCCGCGATCGTCTCGCGCGACGGCATCGACTACGCGACCATCGACCTGACGCAGACGCAGTACGACCGCTACTATCGCGGCTTCTGCAACACGACGCTGTGGCCCCTCTTCCATTACCTGACCGACCGTTTCCGCTACGACCACGAGTGGCACGAGGGTTATCGCGACGTGAACCGGCGCTTCGCGGAGCGACTCCTGCCGCTGCTGCGGCCG
>CAZRLI010000143.1:0-5856 GCA_964600535.1 uncultured Steroidobacteraceae bacterium
CGTTGAGCCAGCTCGGCCGCATCCTGCTGAAGGGCCTCGTCACGATCCTGCCGATCGGATTGACGGTGTACCTGGTCTACTGGCTCGGCGTCACGACGGAGAGCCTGCTCTCCGGCCCGATCCGCTGGTTCATTCCCGATGCCGAGTACGTACCGGGCATGGGCCTGGTCGCCGGATTCATCGTGCTGTTCCTGGTCGGGCTGCTGGTCAATGCCTATGTCGTCCGGCGCAGCATGCATGTGGTCGAGAGCATGGTGATGCGGGTGCCCGTCGTGAAGACGGTGTACGGTGCGCTGCGCGATGTCACCAAGCTCGTCAACACGAGCGGCAGGAAGAGTGAGCTCGAGCGCGTGGTGATGGTCGAGTTCGGGCCGGGCCGCGTGATCGGGTTCGTGACCCAGGAACACGCCACCCTTCCGGGCATCGGCACCGCCGAGGATCTCGTCGCGGTCTACCTGCCGATGAGCTACCAGATCGGCGGCTACACCGTCTACCTGCCGAAGAGCCGCATCGAGCCCACGGATCTCACCGTCGAGGCCGCGATGCGCATCGTGCTGACCGGCGGCCTGCAGCGCTGATGCGGCCATGGCGCGGCGTCAGTCGAAGCGATACGCATCCATCGACAGCACGCCGGCCTCGATCGCCGAGTAGCAGCGCGTGGCCTGCGCCGCTGCGCCGGCAGCGCCGAGCGCGATGAAGAGCGGCAGGAAGTGCTCGGTCGTGGGATGGGCGCGCTGCGCATCGGGCGCCTGCTCGCGCCAGGCGAGCAGTGCATCGCGCTCGCCGCGCGCGAGCCGCTCGCCGAGCCAGGCGGCAAAGGCCACCGCGTAGGGCGCCGGACGCCCGTCATCGCGCTGCCGCATCCCGTCGCGCAGGTTGTGGGTCACGTGGCCCGAGCCGATGACGAGCACGCCCTCTTCCCGCAGGCCGGCGAGCGCGGCGCCCACGCGCAGGTGATGGGCGGCGCCGAGCCCGGGCTGCACCGAAAGCTGCACGACCGGCACGTCCGCCGCCGGGTACATCCAGCGCAGCGGCACCCACGCACCGTGGTCGAGGCCGCGGCAGCCGTTCACGGTCGCGGTCACTTCGGCGGCCTTCAGGAGCGCCGCGGCGCGCGCCGCGAGCGCCGGCGAACCGGTCGCGTCGTACCGCAGGCGATACAGGTCGGGCGGGAAGCCGCTGAAATCGTGGATCGTCGCGGGCCGCTCACCACCCGTCAGCATCGGCCACTCGGTCTCCCAGTGCGCCGAGGCCATCAGGATGGCCTGCGGTCGCGGCAGGGAGGCGGCGAGCGCCTCCCAGGCCGCGCCCGCACCGCCTGCGTCGACGGCGTGCATTGGCGATCCGTGCGAGACAAAGATGGTTGGAAGTGTTTCCATCGTGTCAAATATGACGCAATTACTTCACGAGGCCTTCCGCCTTGAGTGTCGCCTGTACCGCCGGGCGCGCCGCCACCCGAGCCTGGTACTGCGTGAGCGCGGGCCAGCCACCGAGGTCGATCTTGTGGATCCTGGTCCAGTTGAGCAGCACGAAAAGATAGGCATCCGCGATCGAGAAGGCTTCGCCGGTCAGGTAGGACTGCGTCGAGAGCGTCGCCGCCAGCAGGTCGAATCGCGTGCCGAGCCGCTGGATCGCGGCGGCGCGCACCTCGGCCGGGGTCTGCGGGTTCCACAGCACGGCGTAGCCCTTGTGGACTTCCGTCGCGAGGAAGGTGAGGAGCTCCATCATCTTCCAGCGCGCGAGCGAACCGAATGCCGGCGCGAGCGTGCCCGGCTTCTGGTCCGCGAGGTACTGCAGGATGACGCTCGCCTCGGAGATCGTCGTGCCGTCATCGAGCGCGAGCAGGGGCACGTATCCCTTCGGGTTCACCTTGTAGTAGTCCGAGCCGTCCGGGAGCGTGTGCCGGGCGAGATCGACCTTGATCGCCTCGACGGGCAAGCCAAGCTCGCGGGCCGCAATGTGGGGGGCCTGCGAACAGGCGCCGGGGGTGTAATAGAGCTTCATCGGGATGGACTCCGTCACTGAGTGGGGAGGCGATCATCCACGAGCCGCAAATCGGGATAAATAAGCGAAACAGCGAGAGACTCTTGCGGTATCTGCAATAATACTGGAATGGATCGCTTCAAGGCCGTGCAGGCCTTCGCGAAGGTCGTCGAACTGGGCAGCTTCGCCCGCGCCGCGGAACGGCTCGGCACATCGACTTCCGCCGTTTCGCGCCTGCTCGCGGACCTCGAGGCGCATCTCGATGCGCGCCTCGTGCATCGCACGACGCGGCGCCTGTCGTTGACCGAGGCGGGCCAGTCCTTCTATGAGCGCAGCGTGCAGCTGCTCAACGATCTCGAGGAGGCGGAAGGGTCGGTGCGCGCCACCGGCGTTTCGCCCAAGGGCACGTTGCGGCTCACCTGCGGCGTGAGCTTCGGCGAGCGCTTCCTCGCGCCCGCCATCAGCGAGTTCGCGGCGCGGCACCGCGCACTCGCCTTCGATCTCGATCTCTCCGATCGCGCGGTGGACCTGGTCGAGGAGGGTTTCGATCTCGCGATCCGCATCGGCGCGGTCGGCTCGCAGGCGCTCGTGTCGCGCCGCATCGGCTGGACGCGGTTCGTCTGCTGCGCTGCCCCCGCCTATCTCGCCAGGCACGGTACGCCGCGCCGGCCCGCCGACCTCGCGTTGCACGAGTGCCTTTCCTACACGCTGATGCCGCTGCCCAATGCCTGGCGCTTCGCATCGGCGCAGGGTGAACCCTACGAATTGCGCGTGGCCACGCGCCATCGCGCCAACAACGGCCGCATGCTCGCCGCGCTCGCCGCCGCGGGCACGGGCGTGATCATCGAACCGGATTTCATCGTGGCGCCCGAGGTGCGCTCGGGCGCGCTCGTGCAGTTGCTGCCGCAGTACGCGCTGCCGCTCTCACCGATCAGCGCCGTCTACCCGAGCCGCCGGCACCTGTCCGCGAAAGTGCGCAGCTTCGTCGACTTCCTCGCGGCCAGGTTCGCGCGCGAACAGCCCTGGAGGCTCGATGCGCCATAGCTGCGCCGGGGTGGAGCGGGTGATGGGAATCGAACCCACGTTAGCAGCTTGGGAAGCTGCAGTTCTACCATTGAACTACACCCGCGGCCGGGCGCCATTCTACGGCGAACCGTAGCCGCCCGCGAGCGCCCGATAGAGCGTGACGGTCGCCGTCGCACTGCGCATGCGCGCGTCGGCGAAGGCGTCCTGCGCGGCAAGGCGCGTGCGCTCGGCATCGAGCACGTCGAGCAGGTCGACGGCGCCCGCCTCGAAGCGCAGCCGCGCAAGGCGCGCGGCCGTGGTGCTGTCTTCCGCCGCGCGCTCGAGGTGTGCGTCCTCGACGCGTGCCTTCGCGACGCGCACCAGGGCGTTCTCGGTGTCCTCGAGCGCGAGCAGCACGCTGCGCTCGTAGGCTGCGAGCGCCGCGCCGGCGTCCGCGTTGGCCGCTGCGACACGCGCACGCACGCGCCCGACATCGAGGAACGACCAGTCGACCCCGAGTGCGGCGAGGCGCGTTTCGGAGTCGCGCTCGAAGAGCGCGCTCGTGTCGATGGCCCGCGTGCCGATCAGCCCCGCAAGCGTGAAACGCGGAAAGAAGTCGGCGGTCGCGATGCCGATGCGGGCGGTGGCCGCATGCAGGCGGCTCTCGGCCGCGATGACGTCCGGTCGGCGGCGCAACAGCTCGCCGGGGGTGCCCGGATCGATGCGCGCGGGCAGCGCCGGCAGGGCCGTCGCGCCGGAGAGCCCGGCCGTCAGCGCATCGGGCTCCCGGCCCGTCAGGACCGCGAGGCGGTGCATCGTGACTGCGATGGTCGATTCCAGCGCGGGGATTCGCGCGAGCGTCGTCTCGAGCTGCGCGCGCGCCCGCGAGGTGTCGAAGTCGGTGCCGCGGCCCGCGGCAAGGCGCGCTTCGACGAGGCGCAGGGTCTCGCGCTGGTTCGCGGCGTTGGCCTGTGCGACGCGCAGCCGCTCCTGCAGGCCCCGCAGTTCCATGTAGGCCTGCGCGACCGTACCGACGATGGCGACCTGCACCGCGCCGAGGTCCGCGGCGCTCGCCGCGAGGTCGGCGCGTTGCGCCTCGAGATTGCGACGCACGCGACCGAACAGGTCGAGCTCCCACGAGGCATCGATGCCGGCGCTGAACGCATCGGCATCGCGGTCCGCGCGCGCCAACCCGGGCGCCTCGCCATCACTCGTGCGCAGGTTGCTCGCCGCGCCGCCGGCGGTCACGGTCGGGTAACGATCGAAGCGGGCGCCGCGCAGCAATGCCTGCGCGCGGTCATGGTTGGCAAGCGCGATGCGCAGGTCGTGGTTGGCGGCGAGCGCGGCCTCGACGAGCTGCGCGAGTTCCGGGTCGCCGAGCCCGCGCCAGAAGGCGGGATCGACGCCCGGGGCGAGCACGACTTCGGTCGGGGTGCCGGTGGCCGGGTCCGGCGCGGCCGTCGCGACGAACCGCGCCGGCACGGCGATCCCGGGTCGAACGTAGTCGGGACCGGCCGCGCAGCCGGCGAGGCCGGCCAGCGCCGCGCCCGCCAGCATCTTCATGTACTCAGGCATGTTGGCTCTCCAGTTGGCGCGGCGCCGCCGGCGCCGTGCCGCGCGCCACGAGCTTGCGCAGCGCGACGTAGAACACGGGGGTGAGGAAGAGTCCGAAGAGCGTGACGCCGAGCATGCCGGCGAACACGGTGATGCCGGTGACCACCCGCACTTCGCTGCCCGCCCCGTGCGCCAGCACGAGCGGCACGGTGCCCGCGACGAACGCGATCGACGTCATCACGATCGGCCGCAGGCGCAGGCGGCAGGCCTCGAGGGCCGCCTCCACGGCTGCCTTGCCCGCGATCTCCAGTTCGCGCGCAAACTCCACGATCAGGATCGCGTTCTTGCACGCGAGGCCCATCAGCACGACGAGTCCCACCTGCACGAAGACGTTGAAGTCGCCGCCCGTGAGCCAGACGCCGACCAGGGCCGAGAGCAGCGTCATCGGCACGATCAGGATGACGGCCAGCGGCAGCGTCCAGCTTTCATAGAGCGCCGCGAGCACGAGGAACGCGAGCAGCACGGCGAGCGGAAACACGATCAGCGCCGCGTTGCCCTGGGTCGCCTGCTGGTACGAAAGATCGGTCCACTCGAGGCTCATGCCCTGCGGCAGCAGCTTCGCTGCCAGCTGGTCGATGGTCGCCATCGCCTCGCCCGAGGACAGGCGGCGCGGGTCGGCTTCGCCGATGAGGTCCGCGGCGGGATAGCCGTTGTAGCGCATCACCGGGTCCGGGCCGAAGGAGTCACGCAGCGTGACGACGCTGCCGATCGGGACCATGTCGCCCGCGACATTGCGGGTGCGCAGGTTCGCGATGTCCTGCGCGCTGTCGCGAAACGGCGCATCGGCCTGCGCGATGACCTGCCAGGTTCGCCCGAAGCGGTTGAAGTCGTTGATGTAGGTCGACCCGAGGTAGGTCTGCATCGTGTCGAAGAGCTCGGTCAGCGGCACGCCCTGTGCCTTCGCCTTCACGCGGTCGACCTGCGCATCGAGCTGCGGCACGTTCGCCTGGTAGGTGCTGATCGGAAAGCCCATGCCGGGCGTCTGTGCGATCGCGCCGGACAGGGTACTCACGGCATCCTGCATCGCCCCGTAGCCGAGCCCGGCGCGGTCCTGGATGAAGAGCGAGTAGCCGGAGCCCGCGCCGATGCCGAGGATCGGCGGCGGCATCAGCGAGAACGCGAACGCGTCCTCGATCCCCGCGAGTTTCGCGTTGATCTCGGCATTGATCTGCGCGGCGCTGCGCCGGCGTTCGCCGAAGGGCTTCAGCGGGAAGAACACCACGCCGGTGTTCGGCGTATTGGTGAACTGCAGCG
>CAZRLI010000144.1:0-5837 GCA_964600535.1 uncultured Steroidobacteraceae bacterium
TCACGACTCCGCCCGCCGAGCGGCTCGCCATCAAGACCTTCGTCACCGAGTGGCAGGACGCGGCGCTGCGCGAGGCGATGCTGCGCGAACTGCGCCGCGGCGGGCAGGTCTATTTCGTCCACAACGAAGTGCGCGACATCGAGAAGGTCGCCGCCGCGATCGCCCGCCTCGTGCCGGAGGCCGACGTGCGGATCGGCCACGGCCAGATGCGCGAGCGGGACCTCGAGCAGCTGATGGTCGACTTCTACCATCGGCGCTTCAACGTGCTCGTCTGCACCACGATCATCGAGAGCGGCATCGACGTGCCGACCGCGAACACCATCATCATCGACCGCGCCGACCGCATGGGTCTGGCGCAGCTGCACCAGCTGCGGGGCCGCGTCGGCCGGTCGCACCATCGCGCCTACGCTTACCTGCTCGCACCGCCGCGCAAGGCCCTGACGGCGGATGCCGCCAAGCGGCTCGAGGCAATCGAATCGATGGAGGAACTCGGTGCGGGCTTCGTGCTCGCGACCCACGACCTCGAGATCCGCGGTGCCGGCGAGCTGCTCGGAGAATCGCAGAGCGGGGAGCTCACGGAAGTGGGCCTCGCGCTCTTCCTCGACATGCTCGAGCACGCGGTCAAGGCGCTGCGCGAGGGGCGCGAGCCCGCACTCGACCAGCCGCTCGGCGCGCCGACCGAGGTAGAGCTGCGGCTGCCGGCCCTGCTGCCCGAGTCATATGTCGGTGACGTGCACGTGCGGCTCGCGCTCTACAAGCGCATTGCCGCCGCGCCGGACGAGCCGGCACTCGACGAACTCACCGCCGAGCTCGTCGACCGCTTCGGGCCGCTGCCTGCGGCGGCCCGCGCGCTGCTGCGCGTGGCCCGCCTGCGCCTCCTAGCGCGCGCGGTCGGCGTCCGCAAGCTCGATCTCGGCGCCCAGGGCGGCTACCTGCTCTTCGAGGCGCGCAACTCGGTCGATCCACGGGCGATCGTGCGCCTGGTCCAGGGCCAGCCGCAGGAATACCGCCTCGATGGCGCGCTCAAGCTGCGCGTGTCCCGCGATCTCGAGGAGGACGAGGAGCGCTTCGAATTCGCGGCCGGGCTGCTCGCGCGGCTGCGCGCGGTACACTAGCGGCATGCGCCTACTGACCCTCGGCCTCGCCTTGCTGTTCGCGGCCATTGCCCGGCCCGCCCTCCCGCAGGCTGCGGGCGGCGCCTACAACATCGAGATCATCGTCTTCCGCACCGGTGCGGGTTCGCCCGATGCCGGCGGCGATGGCGAACGGGCAGCCGCGGCCGGCGACCCGGGCGACTCGGGCGGAGGCGGTGTCGCGCGCCTCATCGGGCCGCTGCCCGCCGCGAGCCTGCGGCTCGGGGCGATGGCAGCGCGCCTGCGGGCCAGCGGCGCCTACGTCCCGCTGGTGCATGCCGGCTGGTCGCAGACGCCGAGCCCCTGGGGTTCACGCAGCGGCTTCCCGCTCGCGCGGGTCGGCGCGGGCGCCGAAGGGCTCTCCGGCACGGCCTGGCTCGAACGCGGGCAATACCTGCACCTGGGGTTTTCGCTGCGCCTCGGGCCGGCGACGATCAGCGAAATCCGCCGGGTGCGCCTCGGCGAGCTGAATTACTTCGACAATCCCGATTTCGGCGTGCTTGCGCTGGTGACCGCCGCGCGCTGAGCGCCGGCCCGGTTCAGGACGAATAGTCCCCCTTGGCGGCCAGCACGACGCGATTGCGTCCCTGCGCCTTGGCACGCGCGCGGGCGGCCTCGGCCGCATCCACCAGCAGCGCCACTGGCTGGTCGCGCAGCGGCAGGCAGCTTGCGACGCCGACGCTCACGGTGATGAATTTCGCCGCCGAACGCGGATGGTGGACCTGCTGGTCGCGCACGCGCTGCGCGAGGATCCGCGCGTACTCGGCAAGTTTCTCGTCGCTGTTGCCGTGCGCGAGCACCGCGATGCCGCCGCCATCCCAGCGCCCGAGCAAGTCGCTGCCACGCCGGAACGAAGCGGCGATCAGGCTCGCCGTGCGGCGGATGCAGGCGTCGCCGCCGGCGCGCCCGTAGGTATCGTTGTAGGCGCCGAGGTTGTCGACGTCGAAGATCGCGAGCCCGAGCTGGCGCATTTCGCGCTGCGCCAGCGACCAGTCACGCTTCAGCAATTCCTCGAAATACGGGCGCGTGGCGAGCGTCGTCAGCCGGTCCTCGCGCATCCAGGTCGGCAGGCCCGCGAGCGCCTTGACGGCGGTGCGCGGCCGGTCGCTCGCATCACGGTGATAGCCGATGAAATGGGTGACGCGACCCGAGGAGTCGCGCACCGGCTGCAGGTGCAGGTCAACCCAGAAAACGCCGCCATTCTTGCGGTAGTTGCGCAGCAGCACCTGGCAGGAGTCCCCGCGCTCGATCGCCTGCTGCAACCGGTAGCGCCCATCCTGCTCGCGGTCGTTGCCCTGCAGGTGCCGCAGGTTGCGCCCCAGCAGCTCGCTGGCCGCGTGGCCGGTCAGGTATTCGAAGGCGGCATTCGCGTAGACGACCGGCTGGTCCCCCGCGGCCTCGCAGATCACGATGCCCTCGGGCGCCGAGTCGAGCACGCTGCGCAGGAATTCGCTCGACCAGTCCTTCATGCGCGCCCCATCCTTCATGCCTGTCCCGCCGACAACTCGAGCGCCGGCGCCTCTGCGCAGTGGGCGAGCGCCCGCTGGCTTTGTCGCCATGCATCGGACGCGAGCAGCGCCGAATGCGACAGCCCGTCGCGGCCGCGCAGCCGCGCCAGGCGCAGGTGCATCACCGGGTCCGGTTCGACGTGCAAGCGTTCGAGCAGCGTCTCGACGGCCGGCCGGTCGTTGCAGACCGCCAGTACGTCACAACCGGCGGCGAGTGCCGCGCGCGAGCGCGCGACGATGTCACCGAACTCGGCCGCGCCCCGCATCGACAGGTCGTCGCTGAACACGATGCCGCGAAAACCGAGCTCGTCGCGCAGCACGCCGCGGATCCAGCGCGCCGAGATGCTCGCCGGGCTCGCATCGACGGCGGGGAAGGCCACGTGGGCGACCATCACGCCCGCGAGATGGTTGGCGATCAGGCGCCGGTAGGGAGCGAGGTCGTCTTCCATGTCGACCAGCAAGCGGCGATCGACCGGCAACGCGTGGTGCGAATCCGCCACCACGGCGCCATGCCCCGGAAAGTGCTTGGCGGTCGCTGCCATGCCGGCGTCCCGCATGCCGTGCATGTATGCGACTGCGAGGTCCGCCACGGCGGCGGCACGCGGATGGAACGCCCGGTCGCCGATCACTTCGCTCACGCCGTAGTCGAGGTCGACGCAGGGCGCGAAGGACATGTCGACTCCGCAGGCGCGCAGCTCCGCCGCCATGAGCCAGCCCAGTTCGCGCGCGAGCTCGAGCCCGCGACGCGCATCGAGCTCGTACTCCTGCCCGAGGCGGCGCACCGGCGGCAGGCGCGAGAAACCGCTGCGGAAGCGCTGCACGCGCCCGCCCTCCTGGTCGACCGCAATCACCAGCGCCGGGTGGCGCAACGCATGGATCGAGGCGGTCAGGAAGCCGAGCTGCGTCGGGTCGACGTAGTTGCGCGCGAAGAGGATCACGCTGCCGACGAGCGGATGCGCGAGCAGCTCGCGTTCCCCGGCGTCGAGCTCCGGGCCCTTGAGGTCGACCATCAACGGGCCGAGTGTCATGAGGCGCAAGTATCGTGGATTGGCACGAGCACCGCCATCGATTCGACGTGCGTGGTGTGCGGGAACATGTCGAGCACACCCGCCGCCTGCAGCGCATAACCGTGCTCGTGCACGAGGATGCCGAGGTCGCGCGCAAGGGTGCCAGGGTGGCAGGAGACATAGACGATGCGGCGCGGCGCAAGGCGCGCGATCGCCGGCAGCACCTCGCGCGCCCCCGCCCGTGGCGGGTCGAGCAGCACGTGGGAGTAACCCTCCCCCCACCAGCTGCCCTGCGCGACATCCTGCGCGGCGAGGTCGCCGACGCGGAAGCTGGCGTTGCCGATGTCGTTCCGCAGCGCATTCGCGCGGGCACGAGCGATCAGCCCGGCATCCCCTTCGATGCCGAGCACGCACCCCGCGCGGCGCGCGAGCGCCAGGGTGAAGTTGCCGAGCCCGCAATAGAGGTCGAGGACGCGATCCGCGGGGCCCGCGCCGAGCAGCTGCACCGCGCGCGAAACCAGCGCCTGGTTGATGGCGGGATTCACCTGGATGAAATCGCTCGGTTCGAACGCCAGGCGCAGGCCGAACTCCGGCAGCGCGTACTCGAGCGCCGCCGGCGTCCCGCCCACCGCCGCCACCGTGTCGAGGCCACCCGGCTGCAGGTACATCGTCACGCACTGGGCCACGCCGAAGGCGCGGATCGCCTCGAGATCCGCCGCCGAGGGCGGCGACAGCACGCGCAGGATCACGGCCCTCGCGTCGTCGCCGGCCGCCACTTCGACCTGCGGCACGCGCTCGCGGATCGAGAGCCCGCTGAGCAGCCCGGACAGCGGCGCCACGAGCGTGTCGAAGGGCGCGGCGAGCACGCGGCAACTGCCGATCACGGCGACGTAGGGCGCAGAGCGCTCGCGGAATCCGACCAGCGAGCGGCCCTTCTGGCGCACGAAGCGCGCGCTCAGGCGCGCCCGCCTGCGGTAGTTCCAGGCCGGCCCCGCGAGCGGCGCGAGCCACTCGCACGGCGCCACGCGCCCGATGCGCTCGAGGCTCGAGGCCAGCTCGGCGGCCTTGGCAGCGAGCTGGGCCGGCGGCGACAGGTGCTGCAGAGCGCAGCCACCGCAGACGCCGAAATGCGGGCAGGCGGGCTCGACGCGCCCGGCCGCGGGCGTGACGACCTCGACGAGCCGCGCCTCGTCGTGCTGGCGGTGCCGGCGCGTGCGCGCGAAGCGGATTGCCTCGCCCGGCAGCACGCCCGGCACGAATGCCGTCTTGCCTGCCTTGACGATGCCGTCGCCGTCGTGGTTGAGCGCGAGGACTACGCCCGACTCGATGTCGTCCATGCCGCCAGGAACTCCGCGTGGTGCGGCTCGCCCGAGCCTGCAAGCAGCGCACGTACCCGCTCGAGCTCCGCGCCGTACTGCTCACGCGACAGGTGTCCGCGCAGCAGCTCGAAGCGCAGGTAGACGAGCCAGGTATTGAGAACGTCGGTCTCGCAATAGCGGCGGATCGCGACAATCTCGCCCGCCTGCCAGGCATCCCATACCCTGGCGCCCGAGAACCCCAGCTTGCCCGGTAGGCCGAGCAGCTGCGCCATGTCCTCGAGCGAGGCGCGGGCGCGCGCCTGCATGCCGGAGAGGACGTCCATCAGGTCGAGGTGGCGCCAGTGGTAGCGACTCAGGTAATTGTTGTAGCGAAACGCGCTGTTGCCGTCACCCGTCTCCCAATAGGTGGGCGCCTGGATGCCGGCGGCGAGTGCCCGATAATTGAGCACCGGCAGGTCGAAGCCGCCGCCGTTCCACGACACGAGGTCGGGCGTGTAGCGCTCGATGCCCTCGAAGAAGCGGCCGACGATGTCCGCTTCGCTCGCGCCCGGCTCGCCGAGGCTCCAGGCGCGCAGTTGTTCGCGCGAGCGCAGCACGCAGGAGATCGCGACCACCCGGTGCTGCTCGTGCGGCAGGAAATCGCTGCCCGTCTCCTGGCGGCGGCGCGTGAACATCGCCTTGGCCACTTCCGCGTCGGCGAGCCCCTCGAGTCCGTAGGCCCGCCGCCCGAGCTCGACGTCGGGCACCGTCTCGATGTCGAAGACGAGGACGTTCACCGCCCGTCCTCCCGCAGCCGTTCGAGCACGGCCACCGCGACGATGAGGCCCGCCTCGTCCGTCAGCGTCACGTGGCCATCGCCGACCCCGAGCC
>CAZRLI010000145.1:0-5787 GCA_964600535.1 uncultured Steroidobacteraceae bacterium
CTTCGGGTCCCAGCGGTGCTGCGCCGAGCGCAGCGAGAAGATGCGTTCCTTGGCGCGCGACTTCTCCTCGTCGCGCCGCGCACCACCGATCGCCGCGTCGAAGCCGTGCGCGTCGAGCGCCGCGCGCAGGGCCTGCGTCTTCATCACGTCGGTATAGGCATCGGCGCCGTGCGTGAACGGGTCGATCCCCTGCCGCAGGCCTTCACTGTTGGTGTGCACGATGAGCTCGAGGCCCAGGCGGCGCGCGGTGGCATCGCGAAAGGCGATCATTTCGCGGAACTTCCACGTCGTGTCCACGTGCAGCAGCGGCCATGGCGGGCGGGCGGGATGGAAGGCCTTGAGGGCGAGGTGCAGCAGGACCGAACTGTCCTTGCCGATCGAATAGAGCAGTACCGGCCGTGCGCATTCGGCCGCCACCTCCCGCAGGATGTGGATGCCTTCGGCTTCAAGCCGGTCGAGGTGCGCGAGGCGCGGCGGCGCGGGCATCCCGCCAGATTACCATCGCACGCGGATCCCTTAGAATCCGACCATGAAGCTGCACCAGCTGCGCTACCTGATCGCGGTCGTGGAGAACGGGCTCAACATCACGGCGGCGGCCCAGCGCCTGCACACCTCCCAGCCGGGGGTCAGCAAGCAGCTGAAGCTCCTCGAGGACGAACTCGGCTTCCAGATCTTCATGCGCGAGGGCCGCGCCCTGACGCGCCTCACGCCCATCGGCGAGCAGGTGGTCGATCGCGCCCAGCGCATCCTCGGCGAGATCAAGTCGATCAAGCGGCTGTCGGACGACCTGCGCAACGAGGCGGGCGGCTCATTGTCGATCGGCACCACCCACACGCAGGCCCGCTACGTGCTCCCCGAGGTGATCCGGGCCTTTCGCGCACGCTATCCCGGCGTGCAGCTGCACCTGCACCAGGGCACCTCCGAGCAGATCGCGGTGCTGATGGAACGCGACCAGATCGATTTCGCTATCGCAACCGGTTCGCACGAACTGTTTCCGGACACGACCCTGCTGCCGCTCTATCGCTGGCACCGTACGGTCGCGGTGCCGGTGGGGCATCCGCTCACGCGCGAGAAGAAGCTGACGCTGAAGGCCCTCGCGCAGTTCCCGATCGTCACCTATTCGTTCAGCTTTTCAGGCCCCTCGTCCCTGAACCAGGTCTTCGCCGCGGCGGGCCTCGCGCCGAATGTCGCGCTGACCGCGCGCGACGCCGATGTGATCAAGACCTACGTGCGCCTCGGGCTGGGTGTCGGCATCGTCGCGACGGTCGCGATCGAACCGGACGCCGATCGCGACCTCGTTGCACTCGATGCCTCCCACATCTTCCCCACCCACACGACCTGGGTGGGGTTCAGGCGCGGCACCTTGCTGCGCAAGTACATGTACGAGTTCCTGCATGACCTCGGGGGCCACCTCGACCGGCGCAGCGTCGACCGCGCGCGCGAGTTGCCGACTCCGGGGGAAATCGAGCGCTTCTTCGCCGGCGTCGAGCTGCCGCTGCGTTGAGGCAGGCCCCGCCTTAAGGCGGGCTTACCTGCCGCGCAGATTTTCGGAACTCAAACAGGCCGGCCTTCGGGATGATCGACATCACCGATCACCTTTCTCGATGGAGCCGGACATGACCCGCAACCCCGCCGTCACCTCGCCCTGGCTCACCGGCATCACGCGCGGCTGGAACCTGTGGCTGGATGCCGCGGCGCCCCCGGTGGACCCCGCCCCCGCCTGGCGCCGCCACGACCACGGTGGCCGCCACAAGCCGGCCGATCGCCGCGCCAGCCCGCGGCGGGCAGGGGACGGCGGCCGGTAGCCCCCGCCGGGTGGCGGCAGTCCGGCGCCGCGGCCGCCCGGCCGGGGCTGGCGGGCCGGTCGCGGCGCGCCTATAATAAGCACTGCTTATTACTGCCAGTGCTTATCATGCCGAGCCCCTACGACTCGATCGGCTTCCTGCTGGGCGACGCAGTGCGCCTGATGCGCGCCGATTTCAACCGCCGCCTGCAGCGCCACGGCATCACGCTCGCCCAGGCCAGGACCCTGCGTCGCCTGTCGCAGCAGCCGGGGCTGCGCCAGGTGGAGCTCGCCGAACTCCTCGAGATCGCGCCGATGACCCTCGTGCGGCTGCTCGACCAGCTCGCGAAGGCCGGCCATGTCGAGCGCCGGCCCGATCCCGGCGACCGGCGGGC
Organism: uncultured Steroidobacteraceae bacterium; assembly: GCA_964600535.1. Taxonomy (GTDB): domain Bacteria; phylum Pseudomonadota; class Gammaproteobacteria; order Steroidobacterales; family Steroidobacteraceae; genus CADEFQ01. The sequence goes on from CAZRLI010000145.1 coordinate 2,179, forward strand.
GTTCCGCCTGTACATCACGCCCGCGGCACGGCCGTTGCTGGCCGTCGTCGGTCGCGCCGTCCGTGACGTGCGCGCGGTCGCCTTGCGCGGCCTCGCCCGCGGCGAGCGGGATGCGCTGCTGAAGGGCCTGCGCGCCATCAAGCAGAACCTCGCGGCGGGCGCGCCATGAAGCGCTGGTGGCGCCCCGTCCTGCTGGGCGGCGTCCCGCTCGCGGTCGTGGTCGTGGCGGCGGCCATCTGGTTGCTGGGGGGCCGCTTCGTCGACACCGACGATGCCTACGTGAAGGCCGACAAATTGCCCGTGAGCGTCGACGTCGCGGGAACGGTGGCGGCGGTACTCGTGAAGGAGAACCAGCCGGTCGCCGCCGGCGACCCGCTCTTCACGCTCGACCGGGCGCCATACGAGGTGGCGCTGGCGAAAGCCACGGCCGACCTCGCGCGCGCCCGGACCAGCGTCACGGCCCTCAAGGCGAGTTACCGGGAGCAGCAGGCCCAGATCGCGCTGGCGAAGACCCGCGAGGCATTCGCCGGGAAGGAGTACCGCCGCCGCGCCGACCTCGCCGCCCGGGGCTACGTGCCGGCGAACACGCTCGATGACGCGCAGGAGCAGGTCGATCTCGACCACCAGCAGACCGTCGCGCTGGAGCACGACCTCGCGCGCATCGCCGCCACGCTCGGCGGCAGCGCCGACCTGCCGGTCGAGCAACACCCCGATTACCTCGCGGCGGCCGCCGCGCTCGCCCAGGCGAAGCTCGATCTCGTGCGCACCACGGTGCACGCGCCCTTCCCCGGGGTCGTCAGCAGGCTGCCGAAGGTCGGCACCTACCTCGCACCGGGCACGACGGCGCTCGCCCTGGTCGGTGGCCAGCCACCCTGGATCGAGGCGAACTTCACCGAGCGGGACCTCACGCACGTGCACCCGGGACAGCCGGTCGACGTGCGCTTCGACATCTATCCCGGCCGTCACTGGCGCGGCGTCGTCGACAGCATCAGCCCCGCGACCGGCGCGGAGTTCGCGGTGATCCCGCCGCAGAACGCCACGGGCAACTGGATCAAGGTCACGCAGCGCGTACCGGTACGCATCGAACTCCTGCCCGATGAGCGCGCGCCGCTGCTGCGGGCGGGCCTGTCGGCCTGGGTGAAGATCGACACCGGCCGGCGGTGACCCGCGCGGTCCATCGTGCCTGGGTGACGATCGCGGTCATGGTCGCGACCGTCATGCAGACCATCGACATGACGATCGCCAACGTCGCCCTGCCGCACATGCAGGGGGCGCTGTCGGCCTCGCTGGACCAGATCGCCTGGGTACTCACCTCCTATATCGTCGCGGCGGCGATCTGCACGCCATTGGTCGGGTTCTGCGCGGCACGCTACGGGCGCAAGCGGGTCTTCTCCACCGCCATCATCGGCTTCACGATCGCCTCGGCGCTGTGCGGGGCGGCACAGTCCCTCACCGAAATCGTCGCGGCGCGCCTGCTGCAGGGCGTGTTCGGCGCGGCGCTCGTGCCGCTGTCGCAGGCGGTGATGCTCGATACCTGGCCACGCGAACGCCACACCTCGGCCATGGCCTGGTGGGGCCTCGGGGTCATCGTGGGCCCGATCCTCGGCCCGACGCTCGGCGGCTTCCTGACCGAGTACCACAGCTGGCGCTGGGTCTTCTATATCAACGCGCCGATCGGCGTACTGGCATGGATCGGCGTGGCGACCTTCCTGCCCGAGACACCGGTCGACCGCGAGCGCAGCCTGGACCTGTTCGGCTACGGGCTGCTGGCGATCGGCATCGGCGCGCTGCAGCTGTGCCTCGACCGCGGCCAGACGCTCGACTGGTTCGCCTCGCCCGAGATCGCCATCGAAGCCCTGGCGGCCGGGATCTGCTTCTACCTGTTCATCGTGCACATGCTCACCCACCGGGCGCCGTTCCTCGAGCCGGCGCTGTTCCGCGACCGGAACTTCGTCGCCGGTTCGCTGTTCGCGCTGGTCGTCGGCGTCGTGCTGCTGGCAGCCGTCACGCTGCTGCCGTCGTACCTGCAGACGCTGCTCGGCTATCCGGTGCGCGACGTCGGCGAGCTGCTCGCCTCGCGCGGCGTCGGCACGATGATCGCGATGTTCGCGGTCGGCAGGATCGGCGACCGGGTGCCCCCGCTGAGCCTCATGGTGCCGGGAATCGCGCTCACCGGCGCCTCGTTCTACTGGATGACCCTGTTCAGCCTCGACACGACGCCTGCGATGGTGGTCGGCTCGGGGCTGATGCAGGGGCTCGGGATCGGGCTGGTGTTCGTGCCGCTGACCACCATGACGTTCTCGACCCTGCCGCCGGGCCTGCGCAACGAAGGCACGGCGCTGTTCACCCTGATGCGCAATGTCGGCAGCAGCGTCGGCGTGTCGTTCGTGACGAGCGAGCTTGCACGCTACACGCAGGCCAACCATGCGGCCCTGGCGCAGTACGCCTCGCCCTTCAACGAGGCGACACGGCTGCCGGGCTACCCGGCCGAATGGGCGCTGCAGGCACCGTCGTCGATCGCGGCCCTGGAGCACGAGATCTCGCGCCAGGCGCAGTTGCTCGCCTACGTGCAGGACTTCCGCCTGATGTTGTGGCTGTGCATCCTGTCGATGCCGCTGCTGTTCATGTTCTCCTCGCGCCGCACCGCCGCCGCTCCCCCGACCCTCGTCGACTGACTGCGCTACAGTAGCGGCCCCGAAACGGAGGCACCCATGCTACGACGCAGCCTGTGCGGCTTCGCCGCGACACTCCTGGCATTCGCCGCCGGCCTCGACGCGAACGCCCGCACGCAGAAGCCGCCCCTGCACGGGCAGGAATGGATGGCGATCACGGGCAAGCCGCTCGCGGCCACCGCGGGCGCGAAGATCTTCGAGCGCGGCGGCAATGCGGTGGACGCCGCCTGCGCGATGATCGCCGCCACCTCGACGATGTGGGACACGCTGTCCTGGGGCGGCGAGACGCAGGCGCTCATCTACAACCCGGGCACCGGCAAGGTGATCGGCGTCAATGCGCTCGGCGTTGCACCGAGCGGTGCAACGGTGGAGTTCTTCCGCAGCAAGGGCATGCAGTATCCGCCCGACTACGGCCCGCTCGCGGCGGTCACGCCAGGCACGCCGGGCGGCCTGATGGTCATGCTCGCCGAGTACGGCACGCTGAGTCTCGCCGAGGTGCTCGCGCCCGCCATCGCGCTCGCCGACGGCTATCCGATCGAGGCCGAAACGGCCAACCGCATCGAAGCCTCCAAGGCACAGCTGAAGGCCTGGCCGGATTCGAAGCGCGTGATGCTGCCCCACGCCGGCGAAGCGCGCGAAGCTCCCCGCGCCGGCGAGATCTTCCGCCAGCCCGACCTCGCCGCGACCCTGCGCAAGCTCGTGGCGGCCGAGCGGGCCGCGCGCGATGCCGGCAAGGACCGCAAGGGCGCGATCCTTGCGGCCTACGAGCGCTTCTACCGGGGCGACATCGCGACCGAACTGGTCGAGGCAACGCGCGCGGCCGGGGGGCTCTTTACGCGCGATGATCTCGCGAACTGGCGGGTGAAGCTCGAAGAGCCCGTTCACGTGAACTACAAGGGCATCGAGGTGTACAAGCTGACGACCTGGGTGCAGGGCC
>CAZRLI010000146.1:0-5756 GCA_964600535.1 uncultured Steroidobacteraceae bacterium
CGCCAAGATCCCGAAGGACCGCGACCCGAAGTCGCTCACGCTCGAAGAGTGCCGCGCGCTGCTGGCCGCGGCCGCCGAGCGCGGCGGCCGCTTCGGTCGCGGGCGCGGTGCGATGAAGGGCGGCAAGGCCGCCGGCAAGCCGGTCGCCCCGACGGCGGTGGCCGGGCCCGAGGTGGCGGGCGAAGCCGCCGCGCCCGCCGCCCGGGTGAAGGCGAAGGCCGCGCCGAAGAAGAAGGCGGCGGCGAAGAAGAAGCCGGCCGCCCGGGCGAAGGCCTCCGCGAAGCCGACCACGTCCTGAGCGCCGATGAAATACCGGCACGCCTTCCACGCCGGCAATTTCGCGGACGTGCACAAGCACGTCGCCCTGCTCGGCCTGCTGCGGGCGTTGCAACGCAAGGACAAGGGTTTCTTCTACCTCGACACGCACGCCGGCCGCGGGCGCTACGCGCTGGGCGGCGGCGATGCGCGCGCCCGCGGCGAGTCGCAATCCGGGATCGAACCGCTGCTCGCGGCGCTGCGCACCGGGGCCGCGCGCCACGCCGCTGCGCCGGAGCTCGCCGACTATGTCGCGGTGATCGAGGCCTGGCGCCGGCGCGCCGACGCCCGCCACGATTACCCCGGTTCACCGCTGATCGCCGCGGCCGTCCTGCGGCCGCAGGACCACGGCATCGCGGTCGAGGCGCAACCCGCCGAGTTCGAGGCGCTGCGCAAGGCACTCGGGCGAGATGCACGTATCGTCGCCGAGCATGGCGACGGCTACCAGCGACTGCGTGCCCTGCTGCCGCCCGCGACGCGCCGTGGCCTCGTGCTGATCGACCCGCCCTTCGAAGACACGCGCGGTGATTTCCGCGCCGCGGCACAGGCCGTCCTCGAAGCGCTGCTGCGCTTCGAGACCGGTGTGCTTGCGCTCTGGTATCCGGTGAAGGACCGGCGCGACACGGACCGCTGGCTCGAGGAGCTGGCGCGCGGGGTCGGCCGACCGACGATCGCCGCCGAACTATGGGTCCACCCGCCCGATTCGCGCGCGGGCCTCAATGGCTCCGGCCTCGTGGTCGTCAACCCGCCGTTCCAGTTCGCCGATCGCTGCGATGCGTGGCAGCGGGAACTGCAGCGCTGCCTCGCCCCCGAGGGCCCGGCCGGCTCACGGATCGTCTCCCTGGTCGGGGAAAGCCGGTAAGCTTCCGCTCCATGGGGGACGAGCAGGGCGACATCGACCAGTACGGCGTCATCGGCCACCCGGTCGGCCACAGCCGCTCGCCGTTCATCCACGGGCTGTTCGCAAAGCAGACCGGCCAGCGCATGGCCTACCGCCTGTACGACGTGCGGCCCGACGAATTCGTCGCGCGCGTTTCCGGGTTCTTCGCCGGCGGCGGATGCGGCCTCAACGTGACCGTGCCGCACAAGCAGGCCGCCGCGGCCCTCGCGCCGGCGCTCACGCCGCGCGCGGAGCAGGCGCGGGCCGTCAATACGCTCGCCGTCCAGCCCGACGGATCGATCCTGGGCGACAACACCGATGGCGTCGGCCTCGTGCGCGACCTGACCCACAACCTCGGCATCGTGGTCGCGGGGCTGCGCGTCCTGGTCCTCGGCGCCGGCGGCGCTACGCGCGGCATCGTCGCGCCCCTGCTCGAGCTCGCTCCGGCGGCGTTCACGATCGCGAACCGCACGGCCGATCGCGCCCGGGTGGTGGCCGCAAGCTTCGCCGATCTCGGGCCCGCCATGGGCTGCGGCTTCCACGAAGTCGAGGCACGGCCCTGGGACCTCGTGATCAACGCAACCGCCGCGAGCCTCGCGGGGGGCCGGCCCGACATCACGCCCGCCGTCATCGGGGCGAACACGATCTGCTACGACCTGGCCTACGGGCAGGAACCGACGCCGTTCCTCTCCTGGGCCCTCGCGGAAGGCGCCGCCGGCGCCCACCTCGGCTGGGGCATGCTGGTCGAACAGGCCGCCGAGTCCTTCCACCTCTGGCGCGGCGTACGCCCCGAGACGCGCACCGTGCTCGAAGTCCTCAAGGACTGGCGCGGATAGCCGGCACCAGCGCTTACCGCATCGTGACGAATTCCTCGGCGGAAGTCGGGTGGATCGCGACGGTGTCGTCGAAGTCGCGCTTGGAGGCGCCCATCTTCACCGCCACCGCGAAGCCCTGCAGCATCTCGTCGGCACCCTCGCCGATCACGTGCAGGCCGACGATGCGTTCCTGCGGCCCCGCGACGACGAGCTTCATCCCGGCGCGCGGCTTGCGCGTGGTGAGCGCGTGGTACATCGGCACGAAGTCCGACGTGTAGGTCCGCACCGCATCGTCCCCGAAGCGCGCGCGCGCCTCGGGCTCGGTGAGCCCCACGGTACCGATCGGCGGATGCGTGAACACCACGGTCGGCACGTTCTCGTAATCGAGGCGCCGGTCCGCCATGCCGCCGTACAGGCGGTCGGCGAGGCGCCGCCCCGCCGCGATCGCCACCGGGGTGAGCGGCAGGCGCCCGGTCACGTCGCCGATCGCAAACACGTGCGCGGCACTCGTCTGCTGGTACGGGTCGACCTGCACGAACCCTGATTCGTCGAGCGCCACGCCCGCGCGCTCCAGCCCGAGGCCGTCGACGATCGGCTCGCGGCCGGTCGCCCACAGCATGCAATCGACCGGTGGCAGCACCCGCCCATCGGCGAGCGTGAGATCGAGCGCCCCGCCCCGGCGCACGAGGCCCGCGGCAACCGCCCCGGTGACGATCCCGACGCCGGCCCCGCGCAGCGCCGCCATGGCACCCTCACCCAGCATCGGATCGAAGGAGCGCAGCACCCGGTCGTGGCGGATCGCCAGCGTGACACTTGAACCGAGCATCGCGAGGATGCCCGCCAGCTCGACGGCGACGTAGCCGCTGCCCGCCACCAGCGTGCGCGCCGGCAGGGCAGCGAGGTCGAAGAAACCGTCCGAGTCGATGCAGTGCCCGCCGCCCGGGAACAGCGCGCGCCGCGGCCGGCCGCCGGTCGCGATGACGATGCGTCCGGCCGCAATCACCTGCCCGTCGACCACCAGCTCGTGCGCCGCGGCGAATTGCGCGCGCCCGCGCAGCAGCGCCACGCCGCGCTTGTCCAGGTTCTTCGCGTAGATATCGTTCAGCCGCGCCACATACGCATCGCGCCCGGCCTTGAGGGCCGCGAAATCGAGCCCGCGCACCTCGAGCGCGAAGCCGTAATCGGCCGCATCGGCCAGGCCGGCCGCGAGCTCGGCGGCGTTCCACATGACCTTCTTCGGCACGCAGCCGACGTTCACGCAGGTACCGCCGAGGCGACCGGACTCGATGACGACGGCGCGCGCGCCGTGCTCCGCGGCACGCTGCGCGCAGGCAAGTCCGCCGCTGCCGCCGCCGATGACGGCGAGATCGAATTTTTCGGGCATTGCCCATTCTACACGCGGCTACAATGTGGCCATGTCGAACCCCCTGCTGCCCGACGCACCGCTGCCGCGCTTCGATGCGATCCGCCCCGAGCACGTCGAACCGGCGATCCGCTCGCTCCTCGATGAAAGCCGCGCGCGGGTCGCGCAGATCGCCGCCGATGCGACCCCGAGCTTCGCGCGGGTGGTCGAACCGCTCGAGGACCTGCACCACCGCCTCGCGCGCAGCTGGTCGCCGGTCAGCCACCTGAATGCAGTGGTGAATTCCGCGCCCTTGCGCGAGGCCTACAACACCTGCCTGCCGCTGCTCACCGAGTACCACACGGACCTCGCGCAGAGCGAGGCACTCTATCGCGCCTACTCGGCCATCGCGGAACGCGAGGCTGCCTCGCTCGCCGCCGAACAGCAACGCGTCGTCGAGCATGCGCTGCGCGACTTCCGCCTCGCGGGCGTCGCGCTCGGGCAGGAGAACAAGGCGCGCTTCAAGGCGGTCATGCTCGAGCTCTCGACCCTGCAATCGAAGTTCGAGGAGAACGTGCTCGACGCGACCAACGCCTGGACGCGCCATGTCACCGATCCGGCGGAACTCGCGGGGCTCAACGACGCCATCGTCGAGCAGGCGCGCCAGCGCGCGCACGAGGCGCGCGAGGAAGGCTGGACACTCGCGCTCGACCAGCCGACCTATGTCGCGGTGATCACCGATGCCGAATCGCGGGCCCTGCGCCACGATTTCTACCAGGCCTGGTCCACGCGCGCCTCGGACCAGGGCCCGCTCGCGGGCCGCTGGGACAACACCCCGGTCATGGAAGACATCCTGCGCCTGCGCCACGAGGCCGCGAGCCTGCTCGGCTTCGGCAATTTCGCCGACTACGCACTCGCGACCCGCATGGCGAAGAGCGTGCCGGAGGTCATCGGGTTCCTGCGCGAACTGGCGCGTGCGGCCCGCCCGGCCGCCCTGCGGGAGTTCGCCGAGCTCGGGCAGTTCGCGGGCGTGAAGCTCGAGGCCTGGGACATCGCCTTCTGGGCCGAGCGCCTGCAGAAGAGCCGTTTCTCGGTCTCGCAGGAGGAACTGCGGCCCTATTTCCCGCTGCCGCGCGTGCTCGCCGGGCTGTTCAAGGTCGCCGAGCGGCTGTTCGACGTCCGCATCCTCGAGCGCAGCGGCGTCGCGGTGTGGCACCCCGACGTGCGCTTCTTCGAGATCGAGTCGCGCGGCGCCACGGTCGGCAGCTTCTACCTCGACCTGTACGCGCGCCCCCACAAGCGCAGCGGCGCATGGATGGACGATTGCGTGGGCCGCAAGGCCACGGCGGCCGGCTCGGCCACGCCGGTCGCCTACCTCGTCTGCAACTTCCTGCCGCCGACCGGCGGGCAGCCGGCGCTGCTGACCCACGACGACGTGGTGACGCTGTTCCACGAGTTCGGCCACGGCCTGCACCACATGCTGACGCGCGTCGCCTACCCGAGCCTCGCCGGAATCAACGGCGTCGCATGGGACGCCGTCGAGCAGCCGAGCCAGTTCTTCGAGAACTACGCCTGGCACGAGGGCGTGCTCGGCGGGATTTCGGGCCACTGCGCCACCGGCGAGCCACTGCCCGCCGACAAGCAGCGCCAGCTCATCGCCACCCGCAGCTTCCACGCGGGGCTCGCGACGATGCGCCAGGTCGAATTCGCGCTGTTCGACTTCCGCCTGCACGCCGAGTACTCGCCGGCGCGCGGCGGCCGGGTGCTCGACACGCTCGCCGAAGTGCGCCGCGAAGTGGGCGTCGTGCCGGTCCCGGCGTGGAACCGCTTCCCGCACAGCTTCGGGCACGTGTTCGCGGGCGGCTACGCCGCGGGCTATTACAGCTACAAGTGGGCGGAAGTGCTCGCGGCCGACGCCTTCGCCGCCTTCGAGGAAACGGGCGTGTTCGACCGCGCGACCGCCGTGCGCTTCCTCGACTCGATCCTCTCGCGCGGCGGCAGCCGCGATGCGCTCGAGGCCTTCATCGAGTTTCGCGGCCGCAAGCCCGACATCGAACCGCTGCTGCGCCAGCACGGCATCGCCGCCTAGGCCGGGCGCGCCGTGCGCACCATCGCGACCTGGAACGTGAATTCGCTGCGGGTACGGCTGCCGCAGCTCGGCGAATGGCTCGCGTCCAACCCGGTCGACACGCTCGCGCTGCAGGAGACGAAGCTCGAGGACGACGCGTTCCCGCGCGCCGAAATCGAGGCGCTCGGCTACCAGGTCGTCTTCAGCGGCCAGCGCACCTACAACGGCGTCGCGATCCTGGCCCGCGCGCCGCCCACCGGGGTGGTCACCGCCATCCCGGGATTCGAGGATCCGCAGCGCCGGGTGCTCGCGGCGACGGTCGACGGCGTGCGCGTC
>CAZRLI010000147.1:0-5753 GCA_964600535.1 uncultured Steroidobacteraceae bacterium
TCATCGCTCATCGTCTCACGGCCCGCCGACAGGCGCAGGGTCGCGCGCGGCAGCACGATGCGCGCCACCGCGATCGTGCGCACGAAGTCGAAGGGATCGAGCGGTGGTGCATCGGCGAGTGGCGTGCCGCGCACCGGCACGAGGCGGTTGATCGGCACGCTCTGCGGCGGTTCCGGCAGGCCCGCGAGCGTCGCGAGCAGCGCCGCGCGATCGCGTACGCCCTCGCCCATGCCGATGATGCCGCCACAGCACACGCGCAGGCCCGCGTCGCGGACCGCCGCGAGCGTGTCGAGGCGATCCTGGTAGGTGCGTGTCGTGATGATCTCGCCGTAGTACCGCGCGGACGTGTCGAGGTTGTGGTTGTAGTAGTCGAGCCCCGCGTCCTTCAGCTGCCGCGCAGCGGCCGGCGTCAGCATGCCGAGCGTCGCGCAGGTCTCGAGGCCGAGTGCGCGCACGGCCCGCACCATCGCGGCGACCCGTACGATGTCCTGCGGCTTCGGCGAGCGCCACGCGGCGCCCATGCAGAAGCGCGTCGCACCCGCTGCCTTCGCGGCACGCGCGCGCTCGCGTACCGTTTCGAGCGGCAGCAGACCCTCGCGCCCGACACCGGATTCGTGGCGGATGCTCTGGGGGCAGTAGGCGCAGTCCTCGGGGCAGGCGCCGGTCTTGATGGACAGCAGCGTCGAGAGTTGTACGGCACGTGGGTCGTGATGCTCGCGATGGACCTGCTGGGCGGCGAACAGCAGGTCGAGGAAGGGCAACGCAAAGAGGCGCTCGACCTCGGCGACCGTCCAGTTCATGGCATTTCCCGGCGAAGGCAACGGATTCGTGACGTGACCCGGCCCGTTCGGGGCCGCGAAAATCCGCGCATGTTCAGGAGCTTGCGCCTCATTGTCAACCACATCGGTCCGCGCCGGTCGACAATCATGCGCTGGCGTCGTGCGGCCGTGCGCTTCTGCCTGCCGCCGACCTGCCTGCTGTGCCTGGCGCCGGGGCGCTGCGATCGCCAGGGCCAGGCCATCGACCTGTGCGAGGCCTGCGAGCGCTCGCTGCCGGCTGCCGCGGCCGTTCGCGGTGCGCCCGCGCTGCGGATGCCGCCCTGCGACTTCCTCGTCGCGCCCTTGCGGTACGACTGGCCCATCGACCACTGCGTGCAGGCACTGAAGTTCCATGGCGAGACGGCCCACGGTCGGCTGCTCGGCCTGTTGCTTGCGCAGGCGCGGCGCGCCGTCACGCGGCCGCTGCCGGATATCGTCCTGCCGGTGCCGCTCCATCGCGCGCGCTATCTCGAGCGCGGCTACAACCAGGCGGCCATCATCGGCGAGTGCGCGGCCGGGGCACTCGGCCTGCCGTTCGGTGCCCGCCTGCTCGAGCGCTGCCGCGCCACGGCCGAGCAGAGCCACCTGCGGGCCGGCGCCCGCGCGCGCAACGTGGCGGGGGCGTTTCGCGTGCATTCCGGCGCGCAGCTCGGCGGCCGCAGGGTTGCCCTGGTCGACGACGTGCTCACCACCGGCAATACCGCAAGGGAGGTGGCGCGCGTGCTGCGGGCGGCGGGAGCCGCGGACATCGAGCTGTGGGTCGCGGCGCGCGCGGCGCCGCCGTCAGCTGCGGTAGAGGTGATCGAGCAGGATGCCGATGAAGATCGACAGGCCGACATAGTTGTTGTTGAGGAACGCACGAAAGCAGGCGGCCGGTTCGCGCTCGCGGATGATCCACTGCTGCCACAGGAAGAACATCGCCGCCGCCGCGAGCCCGGCCCGATACCACGGGCCGAACTCCATGCTGCGCCCCGCGAGGTACAGCGCGAACAGCATCATCGCCTGCATCGCCCCGACGATCAGCCGGTCCATGTCGGCAAAGAGCAGCGCGCTCGATTTCACGCCGAGCTTCAGGTCATCCTCGCGGTCGACCATCGCGTAGAGCGTGTCGAACACCATCGCCCAGAGCACCGCGGCGATGAACAGCACCCAGCCGACCCGCGGGATCGCGCCGAGCGTCGCGGCAAACGCCATCGGGATGCCCCAGCCGCCGAATGACAGGCCGAGGTAGAACTGCGGCAGCGGGAACCAGCGCTTCATCAGCGGGTAGCTCACCGTGAGCAGTGCGCCGACCACCGACAGCTTGATCGTGAACGGGTCGAGCCGCGTGACGAGCCACAGCGCGAGCGCGATCAGCACCGCAAAGAGCGCCAGCGCCTCGTGCGGCGACACGCGCCGCGCGGCGAGCGGCCGGTCGCGCGTGCGCTTGACCAGCGGGTCGATGTCGCGGTCCGCGAAATCATTGATCACGCAGCCGGCCGAGCGCATCACGATGACCCCGAGCACGAAGATGACCAGTACCTGCTGCGGCGGCCGGCCCCCTCCCGCGATCCACAGCGCCCACAGCACCGGCCACAGCAGCAGCCAGGTGCCGATCGGGCGGTCGAGGCGCATCAGCTGCGCGTAGGCCTCGAGCCGCCGGGCCAGGCTTTTCGCGGTCACGTGGTGCGCACCGCGCTGCCGATGCCCGGCAGGAACACTTCCTGCACGGTGAGCGGCGCGCCCTGCAGCGAGAACTCCGAGCGGCGCACCCAGAGAGGCTGCGCGCCCCGCGCGGTGTGCGCGAGGGCGCGCGCGACCAGCGGTGCGTCGGGCATCAGCCGCGCGTACGCGAATTCCGAGCGCGTCGCGCCGTGCGCGGCGAGGGTCTCGCCGAGGGACACCTCGCCCATGCGCGCGAGCCAGGGCTGCTGCGCGAGCGTGTCGTCGGAGATCTCGGTCTCCGCGTAGATCCAGGCCTGCGCGCAGGTGCCGAGCACGATCGCCCGGCGATGGACGCCCTCGTGCACCCCCTCGGCGAGCACCTGCAGGCTGAAGGCCGCGCCGCTCGCGGCACGCACGCGCTCGGTCAGCAGGCCGGGCGTGGTGAGCCACGAGCGCAGCTGCGCGTCGCCCTCGTAGCAATTGAGCGCCTCGGCGGGCAGCCAGAGTTCGGGCGCGGTGCTGGCGGTTGCAGTCTTCACGGGTCCTCGGGTGTCATCCGACGCGGCCATAGCGCTCGCCCTCGCCGATCCAGCGCGCGGTGAGCGGCGCAATGATATCGGGGTGGTCGGCGAGGATCACTTCCGCCGCCCGCTGCACGCGCGGCAGCAGGTCCGAATCGCGCGACAGGTCGGCGACGCGCAGCTGAGCGAGCCCCGTCTGGCGCGTGCCGAGCATCTCGCCCGGGCCGCGCAGTTCGAGGTCGCGCTGCGCGATCGCGAAGCCGTCGTTGGACTCGCGGATGACCGCCAGCCGCTCGCGCGCGACCGCCGCGAGGGGCTGGCGGTAGAGCAGCACGCAGGTGCTCTCCTGCGCGCCCCGGCCGACGCGGCCGCGCAGCTGGTGCAGCTGCGCGAGCCCCATGCGCTCCGCGTTCTCGACCACCATCAGCGTGGCGTTCGGCACGTCGACGCCGACCTCGATCACGGTGGTCGCGACCAGCAGCTGGATCCGGCCCGCCTTGAACGCGGCCATCGCCTGCTCCTTCTTGGTCGCCGGCATCCGCCCGTGCACCAGGCCGAGCCGCACGCCGGGCAGCGCCCCGGCGAGAAGCGCCGCGGTCTCCTCGGCGGCCTGTCCGCGCAGTTCCTCCGATTCCTCGATCAGCGGGCACACCCAGTACGCCTGGCGCCCCCTGCGGCAGGCGTCCGCGATGCGCGCGACGACCTCGGCGCGGCGCTCCTCGGCGACCGCGACGGTCTTCACCGGCGTGCGCCCCGGAGGCAGCTCATCGATCACCGAGACATCGAGGTCGGCGAATGCCGTCATCGCGAGCGTGCGCGGGATCGGCGTCGCCGTCATGATGAGCTGGTGCGGCGTCGCGCCGCGCCGGCCGCCCTTTTCCTTCAGCGCGAGCCGCTGCTGCACGCCGAAGCGGTGCTGCTCATCGACGATCGCAAGCGCCAGGTGCGCGAACTCGACGTCATCCTGGAACAGCGCGTGCGTGCCGACCACCAGCCCGATGCCGCCCGCGGCGATCGCCGCGAGCGCGCTGCGCCGCGCGCGCGCGCCCATCGAGCCGTGCAGGTGCGCGACCGGCAGCCCGAGGGGCCGGAACCAGGCATCGAAGCTGCGCCAGTGCTGCTCGGCGAGCAGCTCGGTCGGGGCCATGAGTGCGGCCTGCGCGCCACTGCCCACCGCCCGTGCGGCGGCTGCGGCGGCGATCACGGTCTTGCCGCAACCCACGTCGCCCTGCACGAGGCGCACCATCGGCCGCGCGGCCGCGAGATCGGCATCGACTTGCGCGAGTGCGCGGCGCTGCGCGCCGGTGAGCGTGAAAGGCAATGCGGCGATGAAACGGGCCTCGAGTCCCTGCGCGTCGCGCAGCGCCGCGGCCGGCGCCGCCTGCAGCGCGTGCTTCACCAGGCGCAATGCCAGCTGGTGCGCGAGCAGCTCCTCGAAGGCAAGCCGGCGCTGCGATGGGTGGCGGCCGGCGGCGAGCACTTCGAGCTGCGCGTCGCGCGGCGGGCAATGCACGTACTCGAGCGAGCGCGCGAGCGTCGGCAGGCGCAGCGAATCGAGGATGCCCGCAGGCAGCCATTCGCGCACCCCGGCCGAGCGCAGCTCGCCGAGCGCCTGCAGGACGAGCCCCCTGAGCCGCGCCTGCGCCACGCCCTCGGTGGTCGGATAGACCGGCGTCAGCGTCTCCGGAATCGGCGCCGCCCCGTCGGCGAGGCGCTGGTATTCCGGGTGCACGATCTCGAGCCCGAGCGGTCCGCGCCGAACCTCGCCGTAGCAGCGCAGCCGCGTGCCGCGCGCGAGGCCCGCCTGCTGGCTCGAGGAGAAATGGAAGAAACGCAAGGTGATGTGGCCGCTGCCGTCGGCGAGGCGCGAAAGCAGCTGGCGCCGCCCGCGGAACACGACCTCGGTGAGCAGCACCTCGCCTTCGATGCTCGCGCGCAGGCCGGGCGCGAGCGCACCGATCGGCGAGACGCGGGTGCGGTCCTCGTAGCTGCGCGGCAGCACGAACAGCAGGTCCTGCACCTGCGCGACCCCGAGCCGCAGCAGGCGCCCGGCGAGCGCCGGCCCGACTCCCCGCAGCGACGTGACCGGGCGCTGCTCGGCCGCGGTCAACCGAGGTGCAGCACGCACTCGATCTCGACACGGGCCCCGCGCGGCAGCGACGCCACGCCGATCGCGGCGCGCGCCGGATAGGGCTTCTCCACGTAGGTCGCCATGACCTCGTTGACCTTGGCGAAATGCGCGAGGTCGGTGAGGAAAACCGTGAACTTGACGGCCCGGTCGAGGCCGGCGCCGGCCGCCTGCGCGATCGCCTTCAGGTTCTCGAAGCAGCGGCGGATCTCGGCGTCGATGTCGCCCTCGATCAGCTTGCCGGTGGCCGGATCGATGGGCACCTGGCCGGAGACGTACACGGTATCGCCGGCGCGCACCGCCTGCGAGTAGGTACCGATCGCCTGGGGTGCCTTGTCGGTGTGGAGGGCATTGCGGGTCATGGGCGGGCCTTGCCGGGTGAGTGGGACGCGATTGTACGATTAACGCGCAGCACATCGGGCATCCGGCGGATCGTGCGCACGATGTTCGCGAGATGCTTGCGGTCGCGCACGCGCACCTCGAACAGCAGCACCGACAGCTCGCTGTCGCGCTCCTCGATCGAGACGTGGTCGATGTTGGTCTCGGTGGTCGAGATCGATGCGGCGACTGCCGCCAGCACGCGGAGGTTGTTCGCGACGTCGACGCGGATCTGCGAGACGAAGCTGCGCTCGATCTTGCCCT
>CAZRLI010000148.1:0-5744 GCA_964600535.1 uncultured Steroidobacteraceae bacterium
TGGTCGAGTACGAGCTGCGCTCGAAGGAACTGTCGCGGCGGCAGTTCGGCGGGATGGCACTGGGTGCGGGCGCACTGTCGCTGCTGCCACGGGCCGCGGATGCCGCCGGCGTGGCCGAGGCCGAGGTCGACATCAGGACGCCGGACGGCACGGCGGACGCGCACTTCGCGCATCCCGTGCAGGGCGCGCACGCGGCCGTGCTCGTCTGGCCCGACATCTTCGGGCTGCGTCCCGCCTTCCGGCAGATGGGCCGGCGGCTCGCCGGGTCGGGCTATGCGGTGCTCACCGTCAATCCCTTCTATCGCAGGCAGCGTGCGCCGACCGCGCCCGAGAGCCCGGACTTCCAGGATCCCGCGACGCGCGCGGCGCTGATGGCGCTGGCCGGCACGCTGTCGCCCGGGACGGCCGTGACGGACGCGACGGCGTTCGTCGGCTGGCTCGATGCCCAGGCCGCGGTCGACAGGACCCGCAGGATCGGCACCACCGGCTATTGCATGGGCGGGCCGCTGGTCATGCGCAGCGCGGCCGCCGTGCCCGGGCGGATCGGTGCGGGCGCGACCTTCCATGGCGGGGGACTGGTGACCGACAAGCCCGACAGCCCGCACCTGCTCATTCCGGCAATGAAGGCGCAGTTCCTCGTCGCCATCGCCGCGAACGACGACGAACGCCAGCCGCAGGTGAAGGACCAGCTGCGCGAGGCCTTCGCGGCCGCGCAGCTGCCGGCCGAGATCGAGGTGTATGCCGGCACGAAGCACGGCTGGTGCCCGCCCGATTCGCGCGTCTACGACCACGATCCGGCGGAAAAGGCCTGGGCCCGGCTGCTGGCGCTCCTCGCCCGCAGCCTCTAGGCCTCAGTCGGTCGCGCGCGCAGCGCGGTCCTGTGCCCGCGCGGGCACGAGCGCGGCGGCGGCGCACGCGACGATGCCGAGGCATGAGAGGTTGATGAGGTAACCGTAGTCGACGCCGCGCAGGATCAGCGCGCCGAGCAGTGGGCCCGAGGCGAGGCCCATCTTCGACGCGAAGCCGCCGAGGGCGGCCGCGCGGCCCGTGCGATCGAAGGCAGAGGCGAGCCCGAGCAGGTAGGGCATCACGAGTGACCACGTGATCCCGGTGACGCAGTTGGCGAGCACGAACACCAGCTTGTCGCCTGCGTAGTGCAACACCCAGATGCCGACGAGCGTCGCGGCGAGACCGATCGCGAGCGGCAACGCGCGCCCGAACCGGGTGGCGAGCGCGATCACGAGCAGGCAGCCGGCGACGCCCACCCAGGTGGCGGCGCCAACCGACGTGGATATGAAGTCCCTGGCCAGTCCCGCGGCGCTGCCGAGTTCGATGATGTAGGCGAACAGGCCCATGTTGGAGGCCTGGAAGAGGAAGATCGCGAGCAGGGCGAGGACGAAGCGCGGCGTCGACGCGCGCGTGCCGCGTCCGGTGGTGTGCCCGGGGGCCGGGCGCGGCGGATAGGACCCGAGGAAGGGCAGCATCGCCAGCGTGACGGCGCTGAAGGCAATGAGCGCGACGAACAGCACGCCGGTGCCGAACTGCGCCACGAGGCGCGGCAGCGTCATCACGCCGAGGCCGCCCAGCCCGAACTGCACGAACAGCAGTACGCCAAAGACGCGGTCCGGCGACTTCGTGCGCGCGATGACGGAGAAGGCGACGCCGACCAGCATGCCGCCGAGGAAGCCGTGTACGGCGCGCAACGGGATCATGACCCAGGGTGCGTGCACCGCCATCGAGAGTGCATCGGCCAGCACGAGCGCCGCGAGCAGCGCGATCGACGCCCTGCGCCAGGCGATGCGGGCGACGAGCAGCACGATGGTGAGCGCGCCGAAGGCGGCGCCGTAGAGGTTGGCCGAGCCGACGAATCCCGCCTCGCGCTGCGTGAAGCCGAGGCCCGAGATGAGGCCCGAGACGAGGGCCGGCATGATGTTGACGTAGAAGATGCCGGCCGTGGCCAGGAACGACAGGAAGCAGGCCGCGACCAGCCCGTCCGGTTCCCGGTGCGCGTGGCCTGCGGCCCGCGCCAGCGTCACGCTGGTCATGGTGTCCCTTCCTTGCAGTACGGCCGGATGCGATGGGCCTCGACCGCCGCGCCCGCCCAGCGGAATGCTTCGCCGTCGCTGAAATAGTAGTAGACCGTGCCATTGGGCAGCAGCAGCACGTTGATGCCGCCGAAGCCGGCCATGTAGGGCACCCACACGGGCTGCGGGCAGCCGATGTAGCCGCTCACGTCGTGGGCCCAGAAGCCGCGCGCATAGCGGAAGCTGTCGTCGATCGCGCGCAGGCCGCGATCCTGCGGATCGCGCTGCAGGGCCACGCGCAGCTGCCCCGCGTCGAACGGCGACGCGCCCGCGATCAGCGGCCCCTGCGGCGCGACCAGCCATTGCCCGATGCGCGCGATGTCGTCGCGATGCAGCGTCAGGCCCCAGCCCGTGAACGGCTGTGCCGCGAGATCCCGCGTGCGCCGCGTTTCGCGCAGCACCGGGCTCAGGCCGAGCGGCGCCCAGAGCTTCGCGACGAGCACGTCACGATAGAAGTCGCGCCCGGCACCCAGGTTCTTCTTCACCCAGGCCTCGAGCGCGGTGCCGAGGATGTAGGTGTCGATCGTGTGGTAGACCCACTGCGTCCCGGGGGCGGCGCGGCGGGGAAAGTGCCCGCAGGCGAACCCGATCTTCGCCAGATGATCCTCCGGGATGAAGAAGCGCAGCATCGCCGGGGACTTCTCGTCCTCGTCGTAGCGGGTCGAGTCGAAGTGCCCCGTCGCCATGTCGAGGGCGTCGCGGAAGCGCACGTCGTCCCAGCCGCCGGCCGCCTTGCACGCGGGCACGTAGTCGGCGATGCGTTCGTCGAGCACGCCGGGGTGGTCGCGCGCCAGCGCCAGGCTGCCGAGCCCCGCCACGAGGCTCTTGGCGAGCGAGTACGAGGGCAGGTCGAGCACGTCGCAGAAGGGATAGGGTCCGGCGCGCGTCTGGCAACCGCCCACGTAGTGCACGCCGTCGATGACGAAGCCGAAGGCCGTCATGTCCCCCGGCGGCACTTCCCCGGGATTGCCGAAGGCCGCCGGATGGGCGCCGGGATACGCGCCCGCGAGCCTCTCGATCGGCCGGGTGGGCAGGCGGGAGGCGACTTCGCGCGCATGGGCCGCGACGATCTCGTCCGCCTGCGCGATCTTCGCGGGCCGGAATTTCGCCGGCAGCACGCCCCACAGGTCGAGCTTCAGGTAGGCGCAGGTTTCGCTGCTCACCTGGTAGGCGACCCTCGACACCCGGCCGCCGCCATCGAACAGGAAGGTCAGGACGCCGTTGTGCAGGCAGTTGGCGTTGCGCTCCTCGAGTGAAAACGGCAGCGCCGCGCGCGTCAGGCCGCCGTCGCGCGCTTCCGTCCAGAGGCGGCCCGGCTCGAGCACGTATTCCCACTGCGGGTGTGTGGACGCGATGCTGCCGCGACGAACCGGGATCAGCGCGTCACCGCTCGAGACGAACTCGAAGTCGAACTCCGGCAGGTGCTGCAGGATGGCGGGCGAGGCCTGCGCCGTGCCGTAGTCATCCCGGTGCACGCGCATGGCCCCCAGCAGCGCCTCGCGCGACAGCGTGAGGCGCCCCGCGAAGGCGTGCAGCGGCGGCGCCGCCGCCGCGGGTGGGGTGAACTCGCTCATCGGCAGCGGTGCCGACGGCTGCGCACGGCCGAACAGGAAGGCGCGATCGAGGGTGTCGGCCGGCGCCGCCGGAGAGAGGCACGCGAGCAGCCAGAGCGTGCCCCGGGCCACGGTGCGCCGCGGGTGTCGCGTCACGGGACCCCGACTCCTTCGGTGGCGAGCGCCCGGCGCAGCGGCTCGAGCTCGTTCCACAGGCGCCGCGACGCGCGCACCGAGCGCGCGTGCAGCGGTTCGCGCACCTGGGCGGCGCTGGCCGTCGCGGTCGGTCCCTCGTGTTCGTGGAATGCGAGGCAGGCGGGGTGGAAGTCGAGCCCGCACCACCCGAGCAGGCGCCGCGTTTCGCCTTCCTGGTCCGCGACGAGCGCTTCGTAGTCGAGATCGAGGAAGCCCGCGGGGAGCTGCGTGCGCCAGTGATCCATCAGCCGCCGATAGGCGCCGTAGTAGCGGCCGAGGTCGGCCTGGTCGTAGGAGAACGGGTAACCCATGCGAAACAGCGTTTTCAGCATCGCGTAGCAGCTGTCGAGCGGATCGCGCCGCACGTGGATCACGCGTGCGCCCGGCAGCGCGAGCGCAATCAGGCCGAGGTAGAGCAGGTTGAGCGGCGTCTTGTCGACGAAGCGCGGCCGGCGGCGGCCGTAGCCGTCGACGCGCCCGAGGTAGTCGCGGCCGAGCGCCGCGTGATCGCAGGCCGCCGCCTGGCGGATCAGCGCTGGCTTGTCCGCGGCCTTGCCGGCCGCGTGCATCACGGCGAGCGGCAGGTCGTTCAGCTCACCGAAGCTCTCGACCTCCGGATGCGAGGCGAGGATGCGGTCGACGAGCGTCGTGCCCGAGCGCGGCAGGCCGACGACGAAGATCGGTCCCGCGGCCGCGGGCCGCGGGCCGGTGGCCGGCGCCAGGACGTCGCGACCGAAGGCCGCGATGATCGTCCCGATCGCGTCGATGTCCGCCTCGACCCGGTAGGACAACTGCCGGCGGCGTGCCTGCGCCGCGCGGTCGAGGAACTGGAAGGCGCGGGCGAACTCGCCGAGGTCCTCGAGTTCCTTGGCGAGTGCGTAGCCGAGCGCCACATCGCCGCGTGGCGCCGCGCGCTCGATGGCGGCTTCGAGCGCCGCGACGTGATTGCGCGCCGGGGTCTGGCGGCGCAGCGTCGCGCGGTTGTACCAGGCATCGTAGTCGTCGGGGTCGAGCGCGATCACCCGATCGAGGCGGGCTTCCGCCGCGTCGAAGTCCCCAAGCGACATATCGGTCGCCGCGAGGTCGTAGAGTATGCGCGGGTCGTCGGGCCGCGCCTGCGCCGCGCGGGTCAGGCACCGATGGGCATCGGCGTGGCGGCCGCAGTGCGCGTAGGCCTCGGCGACCCGGCGCGCCAACGCCGCGTCGCCGGGCGTGGCGCCCTCGAGCGACGCGAGGGCCGCGAGCGCGGCCCGCGTCTGCCCCGCCGAGAGCAGCCGCCCGACCTCGCGCACGCGAGCCTCGCTGTCCGTCAGAAGCGCCAGGTGAGCGTCACCCCGAAGGTGCGTGGCAGCGAGATGAACTGCTTCGAGCCGTTGCCGTAGTAGCCCTGTGCGGGATCGGTGCCCATGTACGCCTCGGTGAACAGGCCCGTCACGCCTTCCTCATTGAGCAGGTTCTTGGCCCAGAAGGTCGCATCCCAGTTCTCGCCCGAGAGCGCCGTCGAGAAATTCCACAGCTGGAAGCCGCCCAGCCGCACGTTGTAGACGGCCGAATTGCTGATCGCGTTCATCGTCGAGGATTGATAGTAGCCGTTGACGCGCGTGGTCCAGGACAGATTCGCGCCGGCCGGGGCGGTGTACGCGAGCCCGGCCATCACCGTGTGCTCGGGCGTGCCGGGCAGGCGGTTGCCGGCGGAGCCGAGCACGAAGCCGGTCGGGCTCACGGCGTCCTCGTCGAGCTTCGCATCCACGTAGGTGTAACCGAAGTTCAGGCCGAGGCGATCGGTGAGCCGGCCGTCGAGCTCGAACTCGATACCCTTCGAGCTGGCCTTGCCGCCATTGACCGCCGCAAAGAAGCCCCAGATCGGCGTCGAGGTGTTGATCTGCACGTCTTCCCAGTCGATCGCGAACAG
>CAZRLI010000149.1:0-5736 GCA_964600535.1 uncultured Steroidobacteraceae bacterium
TCTTCCTCGCGAGCCACGCCGGCGTGGTGCCCTCCGCGCTGATCCGCAACCTCGAGCACAATCGCGTGGCACACGAGCGGATCGTGATCCTGAACCTCGCGATCACGCGTACGCCACGACAGGATCCGGCCGACCGCGTGCGGATCGAGACGCTGCAACCGGGCGTGTACGCGCTGCACGCGCGCTTCGGGTTCATGGAAACGCCCGATGTCCGCGAGGCGCTGCGCCGCTGCCGGTCGCGGGGGCTCGGGATATTCGTCGACGAGGCGTCGTGGTTCCTCGGCTGGCATCTCGTGCGCCCGCGACCGCGCACCGGGCTCGCGGGGCTGCGCATGCGCTGCTTCGCGTGGATGCAGCGACGCAGCACGCAGGCCGCGGAATTCTTCAACATGCCGTCGAAGGGCGTGATGGTGCTCGGCACGGAAGTGGAGGTGTGAGGCGCGGCGCCCCTCGAGGCGCGCCGCTCACCGCTCGTCGGCGCCAAACACCGGGTATCTCCCCATCGTCAGCAGCAGCGCCGCACCGATCCCGAAGGCGATGGCGGCGGTGACCAGGATCGCGTTGTAGCTGCCGGTCTTGTCGTACACGGTGCCGAAAAGCGGCGGCGCGATCGCCGAGGCGATGCCGAACACCGCGTATTGCGCGCCGTAGATGCGGCCGTAATGCTTCAGGCCGAAGTAGCGGGCACTGAGGTACGCGACCAGGTCGGTCTCCGCACCCGAGGCGAAACCGACCAGCACCGCCGCGAGGACCGCCGTGCCGGCGCCGATGTCGCCCATCAGCAGCAGGCAGGCGACCGCGGGCAGCACCAGCATCGGGAAGACGACGCCCGGTGCCCAGAAACGATCCATCATGAATCCGGCGAATACGCGGCCGAACATGATGCTGATGCCGACCGCGCCCGCGATCCGGCCGGCCTCGAGCGCCGGGAAGCCGCGATCCTGCAGCAGCGGGACGAAATTGGTGATCGTGCCGCCGATGCCGGTCGCGACCAGCAGGATCGAGACGATCAGCACCCAGAAGCGGTAGCTGCGCACGGCTTCGCCGAGCGTGACGCCCCCCTCCACGCGGTGTGCCGGCGCGCCGCCGCCAGCGGTGGCGGCGTGGGTCGGCGGGTCGCGGAACCAGGCGATCGCGATCGGCAGCGCGACGGCGAGCGGCAGCAGCGCGATGCCGACGAATGCCCAGCGCCAGCCGAAGTGCTCGATGAGCCAGATCGCCAGCGTCGGGAGGAACGCGGCCGTGATGCCGGTGCCCAGCAGCGTGATCGCGAGCGCGAGGCCGCGGTTCTCGACGAACCAGCCGTTGATCGCGCGTGTCCACGTGACGGGAGTCGAGCCGCCGCCCGCGAAGCCGACGACCAGCCAGATCGCGTAGAAGGCGCCGATCGAGGCGGGCGTCAGCGAGAGCGCCGCGAAGCCGAGGCCGAACAGCGTCAGGGTGAGGATCGCCATGCGCCGCACGCCGAAGCGGTCCGCGAGCGCGCCGACGATCGGCACCACGCAGACGACCCCGAGCGTGAACCACAGGATCGAGAACTGGAACTCGCCGCGTCCCCAGCCGAGCTCTTCCGTGACCGGCTTCGTGAACGGGCCGAGCGAGTTGTACGGGATGGGCGAGGCGCCGAATGCAACGCCCAGCGAGGAGGCCACCAGCACGGCCCAGCCGCGCCGGAATTCCGCATAGGATCTGCTCATGGTGTGAGACTGCCGTCTTTCAACAGCATCAGGTTGATGGCCGCACGAGTGTACTGTGGGTCGAGCGCCAGTGCGCGCCGGAATTGTGCCTCGGCCTCGGCCCGGCGACCGGCCAGTGCGTAGGCGTAGCCGAGGTTGCCCGCCGCGCGCGGGTTGGCGGGCGACTTGGCGGCGACATCGCTCCAGAACGCGATTTCGTTCGCGTACACCTCGTTGCGTTTCGCGGTGGCGAGACCGAGCAGCAGCAGGGTGGCGACGCCGGCCGCCGCGAGGCCGCGGCGCGGCGCGCGGCCCAGGGTCGCGGTGCGCGCGGCGATCCACGCAACCAGGCAGCCCGCGAGCCAGGCCGGGCCGATCAGCGCGACATAGAGCTGGCGGTCGTTCACGAGGTCGAGTCGCGGCAGCAGCGAATTGCTGGGCGCAAGCCACAGGAAGAACCAGAGGATGCCGAACGCGATGGCCGGCCGGCGGCGCAGGGCGGCGGCCCCCAACGCGCAGGCAGTGGCGTAGGCGAGCGCGAGCGCTACCGTTGGCGCAGTCCAGCTCGTGACGAGCGGCAGCACCGGGTCCGAATTGAGTCGCCAGGGCATGAGCAACTGTCCGGCCAGGTACGCGACGGCGTGCAGTTGCGTCAGGAGATTCACGCCGAGGCCGCGCGCCGTGAAGCTGGACTCGAGGAGCATCCAGTAGCGGGGCAGGCTGGCAGCCGCGCAGGCCGCGGCGACCAGCACGAGCGCATGAGGCAGCGCCGCGGCGAGTGCGTCGCGCCAGCGCACGCGCCGGCGTGCGTCGCACAGTGCGAGCAATACCAGCGCGAAGGGCAGGACCAGCACGGTTTCCCTGGCGCCGATGGCGAGCAGGAAAAGCGCCGGCGAGGCGATCAGCAGCAAGCGGCGGCGCGGCACCGGCGGCGTTTCGCGCGCCTGCTCCCAGGTGAGGAGGCTCGCGAGCGCGCAGCAGGCGGCCAGGCTCGATGAGCGGCCGGAGATGTAGGTGACGGCCTCGGTCTGCACCGGATGCAAGGCAAAGAGCAGCGCGGCCGCCAGCGCGCCGAGCGTCGTGACGCCGGCCAGCCGTGCCGGGAAACTGCGCATCGCGAGCCGGCGCAGCAGGGCAAAGGCGATGCAGCTGTTGGCAATGTGCAGCGCGAGGTTGACGGCGTGAAAGCCCGCGAGCCCGAGGCCGCTCTGCCAGTTGAGCGCATAGCTCAGCTTGAGCAGGGGCCGGATGCCTGGCATCGATGCCCACCAGGCGGCGAGCGTGTGCACGCGCGTGTCTTCGACGATCACCTCCCAGTCGTCGAACTGGTAGCTGCCGGCGAACGAGTTCAGGTAGGCCGCCGTGGCCACCGCCGCGAGCAGCAGCCAGGCGCGCCCGGCAGGCGATCGCGCGGGCGCGGCGGGCTCAGCCGCGGCGGCTGCCATGGAAGGCATCCTCGACCAGCGCCGCGGCCGTCCACCAGCGATCGCGCGCGTTGAGCAGCACGACCCACACTTCGACGCCGTCACGTCGCGCATGCACGATGGCGCAGCGCCCGGCCTGTGCCGTGTAGCCGCTCTTGAGGCCCACCGTACCGTCGAGCCGACCGAGCAGTGGATTGGTCGTCTGCAGCACGATCCGCCGGCCGGCGCGTGTCTCGATCGTGACCTCGCGCGCGGCGGCGAGCGCCGCGATCGAAGGGTACTTCGCGGCCAGGCGGGCGAGGCGCAGCAGGTCGTTGGCGGTGGCGACGTGTCCCGGCGCGTCGAGGCCGCAGGGATTGGCGAAATGGCTGCCGTGGAGGGCGAGCGCGACCGCGCGCTCGTTCATGCGCGCGACGAAGCCTTCGACGGTGCCGGAATGGAACTCCGCGAGCGCGATGCAGGCATCGTTTGCCGATCGCACCAGCAGCGCGGCGAGCAGGCTGCCGGCGGTGAGTTGCTCCCGTGCCAAGAGGCCCGCCCGCGCGCCCGTGGCGCGTGCGGCGCGCGGGCTCACCGTGACGAGGGCAGCCGGGTCCCATCGTGACTCGAGCAGCACGATGGCGCTCATCAGCTTGGTGAGGGATGCGGGCGGCAGGGGCGTGTCCGCCGCACGCGCCCAGCGGGTTTCGTCGCCGACCGCGACGACGTAGGCCGCGGCGGCGCGCGGATAGCGGTCGGTGACCGGGACCCCGGCGCCGTGCACGGCGCCGAGGCCCATGGCCAGGATGACAGCGAGGCCGCGCACTGCCCGCAGCGAGGCGCGGCTCAGAAGCCGATCAGGCCGCGCAGGGCCTTCTTGCCGGCCTTGATCGCCGAGTCCTTCGGGTTCCCGGGCGGTGGCGTCGCGCCAGCCGTTTCAGGCAGCGCGTTGTGGCGCGCGTAGGCATTGCAGAACTCGGCATACTTCGGCGCGACCGGGGTCGTGTAGTTGCGCCCCGCGCACTCGCGCATCGCGAGGTCGCGGCCTTCGTCGCGGCAATTGCGGCCGAGGAACACCAGCGATTCCTTCGCAAGGGCATTGCGGCACAGGCCGGCGCGGATCGACTCGAGGCTGCTGGCGCCGCTCGTCGGCATCCCGCACAGCGTGCCCGCCGCCCCGAGGTCGGCACGCATCTGCGGCGGGCCCTGCACCGTGGCGCCCATGTCCGCCACCTTGTCGTAACCCGCCTCGGTCCTGAGCGCCGCGCAATACTGGTCCTTGTACTTCGCGTCGCACTGCAGGCCGGTGGCACCCGTGAAGGTATACGCGGTCATGGCATCGACGCCCGCCCGGCAGGCCTGCTCGATGTACTGCGCGTTCCCGGCCTGCGCCGCGGCGATCTGCCGCTTGACCTTGCCGGCATCGCAGGCCTTGCCGAGGCGGCGGCCGCTGAGTTTCATGAGCATCTCGTCGCCGTCGACCTTCATGCGCATCTCGCCGCGATAGCTGTCCCGGCCGCTGTAGGTCATTTCGCCCGTGCCCGTGGTCGGCGGCTTGCCACTGCAGCGCATCTTCCAGCTCAGGGTGCTGCCCGCGCGCTGCACGTCGTATGTTTCGCAGTTCTCCGCGTCGGGGATGCCCTGCGGCTCGTTCGCCGCCGCCACCGGCGTGCACACCTGCCGTGTATTGGCCGGCATCGACATGCCCGCCGCCTGCATTTCGGTCGTGACTTCCCACAGTTCGCCCGGTTCGTTGGCCAGCGCGGGCGCGCACAACAGCGTGGAGAGCAGGGCGCGCGCCGCGCGCCTCGCGAGGGACTTGTTTTCCGGCATTTCTGTTCCTTGGGTTCTTATTCCGGGAAGCGGACTACGGGTGTCGCGGGTTTGCCGCCCGGCGGCACGTAGGCGGGGGCCATCTTACCTGCGGGCCCGAGCGATCGCAGGAAGTAGTAGATGCCCGCCAGGTCGTCGTCGGTCATCGCCTGCAGCGCCGAAGACGGCATCGGCGGGCGCGCCATCCGCGCGCGTGCCGTGGCGAGCCACTGGGCCGCCGTCATGTCCTTGACATAAAGGCGCAGGTTGATGGCATAGGTCGTTCCCCATGGCCCCGACCACCCGAGTCCGTCGCCGGTGAGCCAGTCCTTCTCCGGTAACTTGCCGCCCGACTGCGCATAGCCCGCCGTATGGCAATCGTTGCAGCCGGTGATCAGGACGAGATAGCGGCCGCGCCTGACATGCTCGGCCGTCCGGTCGGCCTGGGTTGCCGCCACCCCGGCGGGCTCCGCGCCGATCGCGAACGATGCGGCCATCGCCGGCATGAATGCCGCGACGGCCCGCAACGCACGCTGCGATCCCTTCGTCATGCGCTTGTCCTCGTTGTTCGATTCGGGGCGCGAATTGTACGCGAGGCAAGCAGGCGCCAGCGACGCAATTTGGCCGTGAAGTCGAGTGTTGCATTCGCGGGGCTGGTCGAGGGCAGCGTCACGAAGTCCAGCGCCGCGAGTTGCGTTGCCGACAGCGTCGGTCGGACCAGGCGTCTGAAGAGCCGCTCGGCCGCCCCGCCGTTGAAGGCCAGTACACGGATCGAGGGATGTCGCAGCAGCAGTCCGTGGATGTCGTGCGCGCGCGCCGTAGCGGGCTCGATGTCGGCATCGCCG
>CAZRLI010000150.1:0-5703 GCA_964600535.1 uncultured Steroidobacteraceae bacterium
CCGCGATCACCTTGTTCGCCTTGCCGATGACCACGAGGTCGAGCACGTCGCGCTCGCGCGGCGTGAGCGTCGCGAGGCGTTCGCGCGTATCGCGGCGCGCGCTGAGCAGCGCGCGCATCTGCGCGTCCCGGTCGAGCGCGCGCTGCACGCGGGCGAGCAGGTCGTCGTCGCGGAACGGCTTCTGCAGGAAATCGTAGGCCCCCGCCTGCATCGCCTCGACCGCCATCGGCACGTCACCGTGGCCGGTGATGAACACGATCGGGATCGTGGCGCCGAGCGCGTTCAGGCGCTGCTGCAACTCGAGGCCGCTCATGCCCGGCATGCGCACGTCGAGCACGAGGCAGCCGGGGCGCGCGATGTCATAGCCGGCGAGGAACTCGTCCGCCGAGGCGTGCATCACCGCGTCGAGGCCATAGGACTTGAAAAGCAGGCGCAACGAGCTGCGGACCGCGTCGTCGTCGTCGATCACGAATACCGTGGGGGTGCCGTTCTTCATGAGAGTTCCGGTGCCGGGGGCAGGGTGAAGGTGAAACACGCCCCGTGGGGCGTGATGGCTTGGTAGGTGAGCTGGCTGCGGTGCGCCTCGAGGATCGAGCGGCTGATCGCAAGGCCGAGGCCGGTGCCTTCGGCCTTGGTCGTGAAGAAGGGCTCGAATACGCGCGCTTCGACGCCGGGCGCCAGTCCGGGCCCGTTGTCGGCCACGCTGACCTCGACCTCGTCGGCTTCCCCGAGTGCCGTGCGGATCACGATCTCGCCGGCCGGCTCGCCGGCGCTGATGAACGCCTCGGCCGCATTGTGCACGAGGTTGACGATCACCTGCTCGATCTGCACGCCGTCGACCAGGACCCGGGGCAGGTTCGGCGCCAGGTCCAGGCGCAGCGTGCTGCGCGAGGCCCGCGCATCCATCTCGAGCAGCGACAGCACGTCGCGCACGAGGTCGTTGGGGGCGAGCACGGTGCGATGGGTTTCCCGGTGGCGGACCATGCCGCGCAGGCGCTGGATGATCTCGCCGGCGCGCATCGCCTGCGTGGCGATCTCCCCGAGCGCGGCCGAGACCTCCGGCATGTCCGGTCGCGGGGCTGCGAGCAGGCGCTCGCAGGCCCGCGCATAGTTGGTGATCGCGGCCAGCGGCTGGTTCAGCTCGTGCGCGATGCCGGCGGCGATTTCGCCGAGCGTGGCGAGCCGCGCGACCTCGCCGAGGCGCGCCTGCGCGCGCCGCGCGGCCTCCTCGGCGGCCTTGCGTTCCGTCACGTCGTGCAGCGTGCCGACCGCCCGCAAGCTGCCGCCCTCGGCGCGCGACAGGCGATAGCGCGCCTCGATGTGGCGTACCGCGCCGTCGGCGCGCACGAACCGGTAGCTCAGTTCGAGCCGCCCGGTGCCGCGGATCGCGCGCGACCACGCGATCAGGCAGCGGTCGCGATCCTCCGGATGCAGTCCGGCGAAGATGCGCACGTGCGACGGCGTCTCGGCCGGGTCGACGCCGAGCATCCGGTACACCTGCGGCGACCAGTAGTTGACGCCATTGTCGGGCACGAAGAACTCGGTATTGCCGAGCTGCGCGATTTCCTGGGCTTCGCGCAGCAGGTCCTCCGCATCGCCGGGAGTGGGGCTCACCCTGTCGCATCCTCCTCTGGGGTACGCTAGTGTGTCCGCCGACGATGCGCGAGGGCAACTTCTTGCACGCAGCCAGGCCGGGGTGTTGACAATGCCCGCCAGCCCGCGGCCGGCGGGGATCGAGGCCTGGTTCCCGGGTATGGCACAGGCCGCGGCCGGCGAATCCGGCTTCCGGCTGCTGCCGGACGGGATCGGCGCATTCGTCGCGCGCGCCTGGCTCGCGCGCATGGCCACCCGCACGCTCGACCTGCAGTACTACCTGATCAATGCCGACGACACCGGGCGGCTCCTCGCCGGCGAGGTGCTCGCGGCGGCCGACCGCGGCGTGCGCGTCCGCATCCTGCTCGACGACATCTACACCCTGCGGACGAATCGCCCGATCGCGATCCTCGACTCCCATCCGCAGATAGAGATCCGCCTCTTCAATCCGTGGGCCCGGCGGCGTGGCCGGATCGCGCGTGCGGTCGGCTTCCTCCTCGAGGCCGCCCGCCTGAACCACAGGATGCACAACAAGCTGTTCGTGGCCGACGAGCACGCGGTGATCATCGGCGGGCGCAACATCGGCAACGAGTACTTCGACCTCGATCCGCGGATGAACTTCCGCGACCTCGACGTGCTCGCGGTGGGCCCGGTGGCGGCCGGGGCGGCCGGCTCCTTCGACGAGTACTGGGACAGCGCCTGGGCGGTTCCCGCGGCCGCGCTGGTCGGCGCGGCGCCGGTCCCGGCCGACCTCGATGCGCTGCGCGCGAGGCTCGCCGCGCATCGGGCGTCATTGCGGGACAGCGCCTACGTGCGCGCGCTCGCCGATTCAGCGATCGCCGCGCAGTTCGCCGCGCGCAACCTCGCGCTCGAATACGGGGTGGCGCGGGTCATCGCCGACAGCCCGGCGAAGGTCGGGTCGGCCGGTGGCGGCCGGGAGGACTGGCTGGTGGAGCGCCTGCGCAGGCAGGCGCGCGAGGCCCGCCATGAACTGCTCGTCAGCTCGCCCTATTTCGTGCCGCGGGCCGGGGGAGTCGCAGCGCTCACGGCGCTCGCCCGGGACGGTGCTGCGGTTTCAGTGCTGACCAACTCGCTCGCTGCGAGCGATGTCGGCCTCGTGCATGGCAGTTATGGGCGATATCGGCCCGCGCTGCTGCGCGGCGGCGTGCGACTGTTCGAGCTGCGCCGGACCGCGGGGCTGGCCGCCAGGCGCCGCGAGCGCCGCAAGTTTGGCTCCGAGAACGTGAGCCTGCACGCGAAGTACCTGGTCATCGACCGCGAATCCCTGTTCGTCGGTTCCCTCAACCTCGATCCGCGCTCCATCGACCGCAATACCGAGATCGGCCTGCTGATCGAGAGCGCGCCGCTCGCGCAGCAGGCAGCGGCCCTGTTCGGGCTCGCGAGCTCGCCGGCCTTCAGCTACGCGGTCTCGCTGCGCGACGGGGCGCCGGGGCGATCCGACGCGCTCACCTGGCAGGGCGAGAGGGACGGGCGCGTGCTGGGGTACGATCACGAGCCGGATACCGCCTGGTGGCAGCGGTCCCTGGCCCGCATTGTCGGGTCGTTGCCATTCATGGAGAGTCAGGTCTGACATGAATCGTCGCAAGGCATTGGTGGTGGCGGGCGCGCTGGTGGTGGCGGGCGCCGGCGCATGGGTGGGTGGCCGGGCAGTTTTCGGCCGGCGGGGCCCACGGCGCCCCGCTGGCGTGCCGCTCGGGCCCTTCGGCGCGGATTCGACGGCGGAGGAGGTGACCGCCGGGCTCGACCTGTCCGGCCAGGTTGCCCTCGTGACCGGCGTCAATTCCGGGCTCGGCGCCGAAACGCTGCGCGTGCTGACGCTGCGCGGCGCGCATGTGCTCGGCACCGCCCGCACGCTCGACAAGGCCGCCGCGGCCTGCGCCGCCGCGGGCGACCGCGCGACGCCGCTCGCCCTCGAGCTCACCGATTTCGACTCGGTGGTCGCGTGCGCGGCGGCGGTGCGCCGCCAGGGCGTGGCGATCGACATGCTGGTCTGCAACGCCGGCATCATGGCCCTGCCGCAGCTCGAGCAGGTGAACGGACTCGAGAAGCATTTCGTCACCAATCACCTCGGCCACTTCCTGCTGGTCCATCACCTGCTGGACCGGGTGGTCGCCGCGCCGCGCGGCCGCGTCGTCGTGGTGTCCAGCCGCGGCTACCTGTGGGCACCGCCCGCCGGGATCGAGTTCGACAACCTCTCGGGCGCGCGCGGCGAGTACCAGCCCAACCGCGCCTATGGGCAGAGCAAGCTCGCCAACGGGCTCTTTTCCCTCGAACTCGCCCGTCGCCTGCAGGGCACGAACGCGACGTCGAACTCGGTGCATCCCGGCATCATCAAGACCCATCTCGGGCGGCATTTTCCGCGCTGGAAGAAGGTGCTCAGCGGGCTGATCGGCTGGACGTTCATGAAGAGCATTCCCGCCGGCGCCGCGACCCAGTGCTACGTGGCGACGAACCCGCGCCTCGCGGGCGTGAGCGGGCGCTATTTCGCCAACTGCAATCCGGAGGTTCCGGGCGGACGCATGGAAGACGCCGCGCTCGCCGCGCAACTCTGGGACGTGTCGGAAGAGCTGACCCGCAGGTGGCTGTGAGCCGCTGACGGACCGCCGCAGTGAACGATACCCGCCCGATGGTCCCGGCGCTGGTCGGCGCACTTGGCGTCGTCTATGGCGACATCGGCACGAGCCCGCTCTACGCGTTCAAGGTGTCGCTCGGTGCGACCGGCGCGCCCGGCGGCGATGCCGGTGCCGTGCTCGGTGTCCTGTCGCTCATCACCTGGAGCCTCTTCGTCGTCGTCACGCTCAAATACGTGACGCTGATGCTGCGCGCCGACAACCAGGGAGAGGGCGGCATCCTCGCGCTCTTTGCGCTCGTGCAGAAGCACGTCAATCCGCTGTCGCGGCAGGCGCAATGGGTGGCGGGCCTCGCGCTCGCCGGCGCCGCGCTCTTCTACTGCGATGCGCTGATCACGCCTGCGATCACGGTGCTGAGCGCGGTCGAGGGCCTGGAGCTCCTCGACCCGGGATTCGCGCGCGCGGTCATTCCCGCCACTATCGGCATCCTGATCGCGCTGTTTGCGATCCAGCGTGGCGGCACCGAACGCGTGGGACGGCTGTTCGGGCCGATCATGCTGGTGTGGTTCGTGACCCTGGGAGCATCGGGCGGCATCGCGATCGCGCGCGGCCCGGCCGTACTGGCCGCCCTCGATCCGCGCTGGGCGATCGCGTTGCTCGCCGCCCACCCCGGGCTCGGTCTCGCGATCCTCGGTGCCGTATTCCTCGCGCTCACCGGCGGCGAGGCGCTCTATGCGGACATGGGGCACTTCGGCAAGCGCCCGGTGCGCGTCGCGTGGTTCGGGCTCGTGTGGCCGGCACTGATGCTGAACTACTACGGGCAGGGCGCGCAGTTGCTCGCGCATCCGGGGTCGATCGCGCATCCGCTGTTCTTCCTCGTGCCGCAGCAGTTCCTGCCGCTCTTCGTGCTGCTCGCGACTGCGGCGTCCGTGATCGCCTCGCAGGCGGTGATCACCGGCGCATTTTCCGTCACGCGCCAGGCCGTGCAGCTCGACCTGCTGCCCCGCCTGCGCGTGCTGCAGACCTCGGCACTCGAGCACGGCCAGATCTACGTGCCCGTGGTGAACGCGCTGCTGCTGATTGCCGTGCTGGGGTTCGTCCTCGGCTTCGGATCCTCGGATGCGCTGTCCGGGGCCTATGGCGCGGCGGTGGTCGGCACCATGCTGGTGACGACGCTGCTGAGTGCAGTCGTCGCGCGCCTCGAATGGCATTGGCCGCTCGCGCTCAGCGGCGCGGTCTTCGGTGCGCTGCTGCTCGTGGACCTGGCGTTCGCCTTCGGCAACATGACCAAGCTCGACGATGGCGGCTGGGTTCCGGTGGCGCTCGCGACCCTGCTGTTCAGCGTGTTCTGGACCTGGCGCGAAGGCCGCCTGCGGCTGCGCCAGGCGCTGGCGCGCCAGGCGGTGCCGATCAGCGACCTGCCGCAGCTGCTCGGCGGGGCGACACGCGTGCCCGGCACCGCGATCTTCCTCGCGAGCCACGCCGGCGTGGTGCCCTCCGCGCTGATCCGCAACCTCGA
>CAZRLI010000151.1:0-5628 GCA_964600535.1 uncultured Steroidobacteraceae bacterium
TGCGCCGCCTCGCGCAGCAGGTAGGCCTGCGCGAAGTCCGCGTAGCGCACGCCTGATTCGCGACCGCCACCCTCCGGCTTCACGCCGGGGACGCCGGGACGAAAGGTGTAGGGCTTGTGGTTCGAGGTGTTCATGATGATCGCGAAGAACGGCTTGCCGCCCGCGGACAGCGTGTCGAAGCGGCGCATCGCGAGGTCGTAGAGGTCCTCGTCGGCGACGCCCCAGATGTTCTCGAAGCGCACCGGTCCGTCGATCGCGCGGCGATCGGCCACTTCGAAGCCGTTGCCGGCGAAGAAGGCGTTCATGTCGTCGAACTGGCCGTAGCCGCCGTAGAAGAAACTGGTGCTGTAACCGAGGTCGCGCATCACGCTGCCCCAGGTCGCGATGCCTTCGTTGCCCGGGCGGTGCAGGATCGAGGTCGAGGGGATCGGCGGGAAGGAGGCGGTGATCGCTTCGAGGCCGCGCACGGTGCGGGTACCGGAAGCGTACATGTTGGTGAACATCAGGCCCTGCTTCGAGTACGCATCGAAGAAGGGTGTCCAGTCGCGTTCGCCGCCGTAGGCGCGGCTGAATTCGGCACCGAAGGATTCGCTCACCACCACGACCACGTTCAACCGGCCCAGCCCATCGGCCCGCGCCGGGAAGGCACGATCGAGGCCCGCATCGAGGAAGCGCCCGCCACCCCGCCCGAGCGCCGCGCGCAGCGCCTGGAGATTGCTGTGGCGCCCACGCGTCGCGTAGTAGGCGTGGTAGTCGATCTCGCTGGTGCGCAGGGCATTGAAGAAACTGCCCGCGCCGTTGGCGGCGATCTCGTTCGCGACCCGGTTGGTCGAATAGTCGAAGCTGTCCTTGCCGACCAGCGCGATCGCGCCGCCGAGCAGGGCCGCGTACACGGCGAACACGGCGGTGCGGGCGCGCAGCGTGGTGCCCGACCGCGTGCCCGCGAGCAGCGGGCGGCGCAGCAGGGCCACGGTGGCGATCGACAGCAGCGCGACGATCGTCGCGACCGTGACGACCGGATAGGCGGTCCAGATGTCGCCGACCACTTCGGTCGGGTACAGCAGGTAATCGACCGACACCAGGTTGAAGCGCGAGTCGAATTCCTCGAAGAAGAAGTATTCGACGACGGCGAGGAAGCCGAGGCCGAAGAGCGTGAGGCCGCCCACGGAGAGTATTGCGGCGCGCATCGGCCTGGAGCGGAAGACGCGGTCGGGCAGCAGCCAGGCGACGACCGCGAAGGGCGCGAACAGGTACAGCGCCTGCACGCTGTCGGCGGCGACGCCTGCGACGAACGCGCCGAACAGGCCCACGTCCGAGACGCCGGCGACGCGCCCGAACGACCACCACAATGCAGCGCGCAGCAGTAGCCCCGCGGCGAGATACCAGGCGAGGAGGGTCAGCAGTGGTCGAAAACGCGGCCAGCCGGTTCGCAGCATGATCAGAAGCTCTTGTGTGTCTTGAGGAGGAACTGCATCGACTTGAGCGACGGGTCGCCGTCGAGCGGGAAGGCGAGGTCGATGTGCAGCACGTTGCCGAGTGCCGAGCGCGTATTGCCAAGCCGCAGACCGATTCCGACATCGCGCAGCGTGCCGAGTTCCGCCACGTCGAGCGCGCTCGGGCCCCAGCTGCGGCCGATATCGGCGAACACCGCGGCGCCGACGCGCGCGAGGCGCAGGGGATACCAGTCGGTGAAGTAGCGGCCCTCGACGGTCAACAGGGCACGCGCCGTTCCCGTCTGGTAGCGCAGCGGGTAGCCGCGCAAGCCGCTGTCGCCGCCGAGCGTCAGTTCGTGGTCGAGGTCGAGCGCACTACCCTGGTCGGCCGCGAGCCCGACAAAGAGCACCGTCTTGTCGTTCGCGCGCCAGAAATAGCGCGCGCTGGCCGAGAGCAGCGAATCGCGCAGGCGTCCGCCTTCGAGCCGCGTATTCCAGCTGCCGGCGACGAAGAGGGCCTGGTTGCCCGGCAGCCGGTAGCCGCGGCTCGCCACCAGCGAGGCCACCAGCGCGTCGCGGCTCGCACCGAAGGCGGACTGCGACCAGCCGAGCTCGGCGCCGAGCTGCGTGCCGAAGCGCAGGTCCTCCGTGCGGCCGATCTGGTCGAGGTTGTGCGCGGTCGCGAAGTCGTCCTGCAGCAGCTCGAGGCGCGCGTAGGGATAGGCGAGGGTGCGATCGCCCGGCAGCGGGCCGGCGAGTGCGGTGTCCGCCGGCTCGAAGCGCGCGCGATCGTAGCGAAAGCCCGCCGTCCAGCGGCGCACCCAGCCGTCTTGCAGGCCCGACGACCAGCCGCGATGGAGCTCGAGGGCCTGCCGGTCGGCACGCCAGGCGTCCACGCGCGTGCCGAGCGCGTAGCGATTCTCGATTTCCGAGACGGACCCCGCCGAGAATCCCGCGCTCCAGCGCGTGTCGAGGGCGTAGAAAGGGCGCTCGAGCCCGAGCGTCCAGCCGTTGCCGTCGTCACTGTCGGTGTAGGAAGCATTGCTCGTCCAGCGCGAACCCCAGACGGCGGGGTCGCGCCACGCGACACCGAGCGAGGTGCGATCGACATCGTGGGTGTAGCCGGCCGACAGCTGCTTGCCGCGACCGAAGAGGTTCAGCTCCTCGATCTCGGCACCGAACTTGTTCTCGCCGCCGGCGCGGGATACCGAGATGCCGGGATTGGTCGTCCAGACGTCTTCGGAGCGCACGCGCACGTCGACCACGCCGTCATGCCAGGCCACCGGCTGGATCACCGGTTCGCGCAGGTAGCGCTGGCGGCGCAGCGCCCGCTCGGACTCCTCGAGCACCCGGCGCGAGTAGGGGTCGCCGCTTGCGAACAACAGCTGCGCGCGGATGGTCGATTCGTGCGTCGTGACGTGCAGGCGATTCACCGCCCGATAGAGCACGGCGTCCTCGCGCGGGTCCGTCTCGTCGAAGATGTCGTCGCTTTCGATCGTGATCCGGCCGATGCGCGCGCCCTCGCGCTCGAGCTCGGCGTCGCTCGGCAGCACGTACGCGGGGTCGTGGACGACGGCAGCGGAGTCCGCGAGCGCCGCCGGCCCGATGGCGGGCAGCAACAGCAGGGCGAGCGTGGGGCGAAGGGCGCGCATGCATCCGGTTGGACGGCCGCCGGGGGCCAAATCAATTGCCGATTGATCTTCGGCCCCCGGCCTGTCTAACCTCGTGCCGATGCAACAGGACGACCGCGCCCTGGTGGCGCGCCTGCTGGCCGGCGACGAAAATGCGTTTCGAAGCTTCTTCGACGATTATTTCGACCGCCTCTACCGCTTTGCGCTGTCGCGCACGGCGGGGCGTGCCGATCTGGCCGAGGAGGCGGCGCAGCGCGCGCTGTGTCGAGCGTTGCGGGCGCTGCCGCAGTACCGCGGCGAGGCGGCGCTCTTCACCTGGCTTGCGCAGATCTGCCGCAACGAGCTCGCCGACCTGGGGGCGCTCGAACGGCGGCGGGGCGAGCGCGAGGAGAGTTACGACGCCAGCGAGCGGGCCCGCCGCCGCGCGCAAGCCGTGGCGACCGAGCAGCCCGCGCCGGAGGACAGTGCACACGGCCAGGACGTGGCCGGAGAGCTGCGGCGCGTGCTCGACGGACTGCCCGGACGCCTGGGCGACATACTGGAATGGAAGTATCTCGAGGACTGGAGCGTGCAACGGATCGCGGTGGAGCTTGGAACGACCTTCGAGGCGGCCCAGTCGGCGCTGGCGCGCGCGCGCATCGCGCTGCGCTCGGCACTCGAGGCGCGCGGGCACGACTGGCGCGAGTTCCTGCCATGACTGACAAGGACGACTGGAGCGAAATCGACGAGGCGCGCCTCAGGCGCCTGATGGGTGCGGTACCCCGCGAGGCACCGGACCCGGCGGCCCGTGCGCGCGCCTTCGAGGCCGCGCACGCCGAGTGGCGGCAGCTGCAGTCGCAGGTCGCGAAGCCGCGCCCCGCGGGACCGGCGCGCTGGCTGGCGGCGGCCGCGGTGGCGGTGATCGCGCTGGCGGGACTGCTGTGGCTGCAGCCCTTTGCGCCGCCGCTCGCGAGCCTCGAGCGTGCTTACGGCAGCGTGACCGGCGCGGGCGGCCCGCTCGCCACCGGCGCACCGCTTCGTCGCGGCGCGACGCTCGTGACCGCAGCCGATTCGGGTGTGCTGCTGCGCTATTCCCCCGATCTCACGGTGAGGCTCGATGCCGGCACCCGCGTCACGCTCGAGCGGGCGGACCGCCTGCAGCTCGAGGGCGGCCGGGTGTACGTGGCGGTCACGCCGGGTGCGGCCGTCCCCTATGTGGTGCACACGGCCGCCGGCGACGTGCATCACCTCGGCACGCGCTACGCGGTGCGTGCGCGCGGCGCCGAGCTCGAGGTTGCGGTGCGCGAGGGTGCCGTGCAGGTCGAGGCGGGCTCGCATGCCGAGCGCGCGGTCGCGGGTGAAGCGCTGCGCATCGATGCGGGCGGTGGCGTCGAGCGCTCGGTGCTCGCGGACGATGCGCCGTGGGCCTGGGTCGAGAAGCTGCCCACGCCGATCGTGATCGAAGGCAAGTCGCTCGCGCAATTCCTGCGCTGGTATGCGGCCGAGACGGGCCGGCCGGTCGCGTTTGCCGACGACGGCACGCGCGTGCGCGCCGCGTCGGCGGTGCTGCACGGCTCGGTCGACGGCCTGCCGCCCGCCGAGGCACTGGCGATCGTGGCCGCCTCGGTCGACCTGCAGGCGGTAGTCCCGAAGGAAGGCCCGGTCATCATCGGACCCGCGCATCACTGATAACATCGGCGGATGCCAGAACCTGCGTCGCGGCGAGCGCGTGGCACGGCCTGGGGCCTGCTGCTGCTCGCCGCCAGCGCGCTCGCGTGTGCTGCCGAGGTCGGTGAACCGCTCGGCCCGGCGCTCGACCGGCTCGCCAGGTCCGGCCTCAACATCGTTTACAGCACCGCGCTCGTGACGCCCGGGATGCGCGTGCTCGCGCAACCGCGCCCGGGAGCGCCGGTCGACATCGCGCGCGAGATCCTTGCGCCGCACGGTCTCGCGCTCGAGCCGGTGCAGCCGGGGGCCTGGGTCGTCGTGCGCCGAAGCACCGGCGACGATGCCGCGATCGAACTCGTGGTCGAGCGTGCCGACGGTTCGCCGGCCGCGGGCGCGCGCGTGACGCTGCAGCCCGGCAACCGGCTCGCGATCGCCGACGCATCCGGCAAGGTTCGCTTCGCCTCGTTGGCGGTCGGCCTCTTCGACGCCGAGGCGACCGATGCGAGCGGAGCCGCCGCACGCTACCGCGGCATTCGCCTGCACCGCGGCGAGCATTGGGACGGCGTCCTGCGCCTCACCGGCGGGGGCGAACTGCTCGCGGAAGTGAGCGTGCTCGCGAGCCGTTACCGCTTCGACCAGCAGTCGCGGCTCGCACCGGTCGAGTTCACGCGCGAAGACCTCGCGGCCCTGCCGGGCATCGACGAAGACGCGTTGCGGGTGACGCGCTTCCTGCCGGGGACGGCGACCAACGGGCTTTCCGCGCGCGCCCACGTGCGCGGCGGGCGCAGCGACGAACTGGGCGTGTACTTCGACGGCGTGCCGCTGTTCGAGCCGTTCCATTTCAAGGATTTCCAGGGACTGCTCGGCATCCTCGACCCGGCGACGATCGGCAAGCTCGATTTCTGGAGCGGCGTGCA
>CAZRLI010000152.1:0-5622 GCA_964600535.1 uncultured Steroidobacteraceae bacterium
CGGCCCGCCAGCCCCGCGCAGGCAAGGGCACGCTCGGCGGCGACATGCGCCATCTCCGCCATCGAAACGTGGGAGACCCGCCGCTCGCGGATGCCGGTGCGGCTCGTGATCCACTCGTCGCTTGTCTCGAGCATGCCGGCCAGGTCCTGGTTGGACAGGATGGCGGGGGGCAGGCACTTGCCCCAGCCGGTGATGGCCGCGAAGGTGCTCATGGCGCAGGAGCATACGACGCGACCGCCCGCCACGCACGCGCCGCTTGCCGTAGCTGCTAGCATGGCGACGGGTTTCCCTGCGCGGAGTCGACCGGTGGCGGAAGGGCATGGCCTGCCGTGGCGGCAGTATCGGAGCATCCACCTGGATTTCTGGGACGGACTGCGACTGCTGCCGGGATCGATCTGGCTGCCGATCGTCGCGATCTCGCTGCTCGGCCTCGGCGTCTACGTGGTCAATGAATGGTCGGTGAGCCGCATCCGCGTCGCCGCCGAGAGCGTCAACCGCACCCTCGGCATGCAGAACGAGGTGATCGCGATGCGCTCGCAGCTCGTCGATCTCGAGAGCGCGCAGCGTGGCTACCTGCTCACCACCAACCGCCGTTACCTGGCGCCGTACGAAAGCGCGCTGCCCGACCTGCAGGTGATCAGCGCGCGCCTGCGCACCCTCGCGGCGGGCGACGCCGAGGTGCTCGCGCATGTGACGCGCCTCGAGGAGCTGCGCGGCATCAAGATCGCGGAAGTGACCGCCTCGATATCGCTGACGCAGCGCGGCGACCGCGACAACGCGATGGCGATCCTGCGCACCGGCGAGGGCCGCAAGGTGATGGACCAGTTCCGCGCCGGGGCGCAGGCACTGATCGGGGTGCTCGACTCGCGCCTCACCTCCCTGCGCGAGGAGCAGTCGCGCAGCCTCGTGCTGTCGCGCTACGCCTTCGCGGCGCTCGCGCTGCTCACGCTCGCGCTGATCGTGCTGGTCGTGCGCCTGTTCGTCGCCGACAGCGTGCGGCGCGAGGAGCAGCGCTACGAGGAGGAGCATGAGCGGCGCCGGCTCGAGGTCATCATCGAGGACCGCACCCGCGAGTTGTCACAGCTCACGACCCACCTGCAGAGCGCCTCGGAGCAGGAAAAGGCCGATCTCGCGCGCGACCTGCACGACGAGCTCGGCGGCCTGCTGACGGCCGCCAACATGGACCTCGCGTGGCTGCAGGGCCGTTCGGTGACGATGGAACAGGAAGTGCGGGAGAAGCTCGCCGAGCTCGTGCGCACCGTCACCGAGGCGATGAACCTCAAGCGGCGCGTGGTCGAGAACCTGCGCCCCGCGCTGCTCGACCACTTCGGGCTGCCGACCGCGCTCGAGGCCTATTTCGACGAAACCTGCCGGCGCGCCGGGCTCGAGTGCCGCACGACGATCCCGGAGGATGCCGACCCGATCCCGCAGGCGCTCGCGATCGCGCTCTTCCGCGTCGGCCAGGAGTCACTGACCAACATCATCCGCCACGCGAAGGCGCGCCGCGTCGAAATGTGCTTCGAGATTGGCGCCGCCGGCTACCACCTGAGCGTGGCCGATGACGGCATCGGCATGGACGCCGACAAGGCGCGCAGCTCCCATGGCCTGTCGGGCATGCGCCACCGCGTCGCGAGCCTCAACGGCAGCTTCGAAATCCACAGTGCGCCCGGCGAGGGTACGCGGATCGACATCCTGGTGCCGTTCCCGCAGGCGGCCGCCGGCGCGTGATCAGTGGCCACCCGCGCGCTGCTGGCGCTCGAGCAGCGGGCGGACCTCGGCGAACTGCTGCATCTTGTCGAGGAAGTGGTCGGCGCCCGCGCTCATGCAGCGTTGCTCGACCGTCGGCAGCGAATAATTCGTCAGCACGATGATCAGCGGCTGGGTGCGGGTCGCGTACGCGCGCCGCGCGTGGCGGATCGCGGCGATGCCGCTGCCTTGCCGCAGCTCCACGTCGACGACGAGCGCGTCGTAGTCATGTGCGTCGATCAGTTCGATGGCCTCCCGCTCGGTCTCGGCGGTC
Source organism: uncultured Steroidobacteraceae bacterium (assembly GCA_964600535.1). Taxonomy (GTDB): domain Bacteria; phylum Pseudomonadota; class Gammaproteobacteria; order Steroidobacterales; family Steroidobacteraceae; genus CADEFQ01. The sequence goes on from CAZRLI010000152.1 coordinate 2,021, forward strand.
CCCGTGACCTGCAGGATGCCCGGCACGGTGAGCATGCCGATCAGGCGCTCGCGCAGCAACCTGGAATCCTCGACCAGCAGGATGCGCAGCTCGCGGCCCCCGCCCGAGTCCTCGCTGCGCGCCGCCTTGGCGCCACGCTGGCCGCTGCGGCGGTCGTTCGGCTGGGCGGCGTGCTGCTCGGGGGGCATGCTCACTGCAGCAGGCTGTTCTTGATCGCGTAGTAGGTGATGTCGGCGTTGGTCTTCATCCCCATCTTGTCGAGGATGCGTGACCGGTAGGTGCTGACGGTCTTCACGCTGAGGAAGAGCTTGCCGGCGATCTCGGTGACGGTCTTGCCTTCCGCGAGCTTCACGAAGATCTGGAACTCACGCTCCGACAGCACGCCATGGCGCGGCTGGTCGCCGCTGCCGTCGAGGCCCGCGAGCAGCAGCTCGGCGAGCTCCGGGCCGACATAACGGCTGCCGCGGGCCACCATGCGCACCGCTCGCAGCAGTTCGGCGTCATCGACACCCTTGCTGATGAAGCCGTGCGCGCCGCCGCGCAGCACGTTGATGCCGAATTGCTTCTCCGGGTAGCCGCTCAGCACGAGCACGGCGACGCCATCGTGGTGCGAGCGCACGTGCTTCAGCACATCGAGCCCCGACATGTCGGGCAGCGACAGGTCGAGCAGCAGCACGTTGCAGGCATGCTCCTTGAGCGCCGCAATCACTTCCTTGCCGGTGCGGCACTCGGCGACGACCTGCAGGTCGGGCTGCGAGGCGATGATCTGCCTCAGGCCGGCGCGTACGACCTGGTGGTCGTCCCCGATGATGACGCTCGCTTGCGGCATGTTCCCCGTCTACCTGTCGTACAGCAGTCCGGCCACGGCATTGCGCGCGCGGACCCACGTGGCGGCCGTCACCGCCGCGGCCCGCTGCAGCTCGCCGCGCGCCGCCATGATGCGCCAGCGCAGGGTGCCTGCCGGACGTGCCTCCGGCGAGTTTCCGCGAAGCCGCCCCGGCACGCGTCCGATACTGCTGTAGGAATTCTCCGACACGGCCACGCCGGCGTCTCCTTGCGATCATGTCCGGCGGACAAGTTACCCTCGTACCCCGCTCCCGCACAGGCCCGGGTGCGCTGCGCGCTCGTAGGACTGCGCCGACAGGTGCGACAATGCACGGCACCACGGCGGAGGCCACCAGCATGGGCAACAAGGTCGAACGGGTACCAGGCGCGAAAATCACCGTGCGATTCGAGTCGGCGAAGTGCATCCACTCCCGGCATTGCGTGCTCGATCATCCCGACGTCTTCGTGCCGAATGTCGAGGGGGAGTGGATCCACCCCGATGCCGCCTCAGCTGAAACCCTGATGTCGATCGCGCGCAACTGCCCATCGGGCGCGATCAGTTGCGAGCGCCACGACGGCGGCGAACCGGAGGTCGCACCGAAGGTCAACACGGTGCGCGTGCGCGAGAACGGCCCGCTCGCCTTCCATGCGGATATGCACTTCCACGGGGGAGGCAGCGCCCTGCGCGCGACGCTGTGCCGCTGCGGGGCGTCGGGGACCAAGCCGTTCTGCGATACGAGCCATGTGGCCGCGGGTTTCGTCGCCTCGGGGGAGATGCCGACGCAGGAATCGCCGGCGCTCGCAGTGCGCAATGGGCCGCTCGAGGTGATTCCGGTCGAGAACGGGCCGCTGCACGTCAAGGGCAGCCTCGAAATCCTCACCGGCACGGGTCGCACGGTGAAGCGGGTCAGCGAGTGCTGGCTGTGCCGGTGCGGGCATTCGGGCAGGAAGCCGTTCTGCGACGGCACCCACCGCAAGGTCGGCTTCGAGGCGCCCGGGTTGCCGCCCGTGCGCAAGTAGTCACGCCACCGCGTGCCCGCGCAGGCGCGCACCGAGCCAGGCGGAGATGTCGTCGATCTCGGGCCGGCAGACCTCGTGCTGCATCGGATAGGCCTTCCATTCGACCGCGTAGCCGAGCGACAGGAGCAGGTCGCGCGACATCTCGCCGAGCGCATAGGGCAGTACCGGGTCATGGCGGCCGTGGCACATGAGGATCGGGATGTCGCGATTGGCCGCGCTCGCCTCGGCCGCGAGGCTCGCGTGCAGCGGCAGGTAGGTAGACAGCGCGAGAATGCCGCCGAGCCGCAGCCGATGGCGCAGCGCCGTATGCAGCGCGATCGCGCCACCTTGCGAGAACCCCGCCAGGAAGACGCGCGACGCCTCGACACCCCGCGCGATTTCCCGCTCGACCAGGGCGCCGATGCGCGCCGCGGACTCCCTCGTGCCGGCCTCGTCCTGCCGACCCTCGGTCGACAGTTCCCGGATGTCGTACCAGGCGCGCATCGGCATGCCGCCGTTGAGCGTGACCGGGCGCGACGGTGCATGCGGAAACACGAAGCGCAGCGCCGCGCGCGGCGCGAGGCGCAGCTCCGGAATGATCGGCAGGAAATCGTGGCCGTCGGCGCCGAGCCCGTGCAGCCAGATCACGCTCGCGGGCCCGTCGGTCGCCGCAGCGACGGCGGGCGCCAGCGTGGCGACGACTTCGTCGCGGGTCTCCTCGATCTTCATGATGCCGCCGCTGCGCGCCGCTGGCGCCATTCGTCCCGCGTCTGGGCCCAGATCTCGATCGGCACCTCGGCAAGCGGTGGCGGAAGGCGCCCCGGGCCGCGATTGCGCGAGCCGAGCTTTTCGGCCACCGCCTGCGAGGCGATGTTGCCGGGCGAGATCGAATGGATGACCTCGGTCCAGCCCAGCGCATCGAACGCCCAGTCGATGGCCGCGACCGCGGCCTCGGTCGCGTAGCCCTTGCCCTGGCAATCGCGGACCACGCCCCAGCCCACCTCGGGGCCCGGCCAGCCCTCGGGCATCCAGGGCCCGGCGCGCCCGACCCAGCGGCCCGTCGCCCGTTCGATCAGCGAGAACATGGAAATGCCCTGCAGGTGCCACGCGCCGGCCATCAACATGAAGGTGCGCCAGGCCACCTCGCGGGGTTGCACGCCACCGAGGAAGCGCATCGCCTCGGGATCGGCATGAAACGCCGCGAACGCGTCGAAGTCCTGCATTCCAAGCGGGCGCAGCAGCAGGCGCGGCGTCTCGAGCCGCAGCTCACGGGTTGGCATGGCGCATGATAGCGGCTGCAGGCGACGGACTGCGAGTCGCGGCCCGCCGGCCGCCGTCAGAGGATGTACCGCGACAGGTCCTCGTCCTTCGCGAGATCGCCGAGCTGCGCATCGACGTAGGCCGCGTCGATCGTGACGCTGCCGCCACGCTGCTCGGAGGCCTCGTAGGAGACGCGCTCGAGGAGCCGCTCCATCACCGTGTGCAGGCGCCGCGCGCCGATGTTCTCGGTGCGCTCGTTGACGTGCGCCGCGATCTCGGCGATCCGCCGGACCCCGCTGGCGGCGAAGTCGACCCGCACGCCCTCGGTTTCCATCAGCGCCGAGTACTGCGTCGTGAGCGCGGCGTCGGGCTCGGTGAGGATGCGCACGAAGTCGTCCACGCCGAGCGTGGCGAGCTCGACGCGGATCGGCAGGCGTCCCTGCAGCTCGGGGATCAGGTCCGAGGGCTTCGAGAGATGGAAGGCGCCCGAGGCGATGAACAGCACGTGGTCGGTCTTC
>CAZRLI010000153.1:0-5607 GCA_964600535.1 uncultured Steroidobacteraceae bacterium
CAGGAGTCGGCCTCGAGCGGGGCCACGACCGTCCAGTTCAAGTAGGCCGTGTTGTCGCTCTAGGTCACGCCGCAGATCACGCCTGACAACCGCATCATCCTCGACCTCAACGTCAAGAAGGATAGCGTCGGCGCGGTGATCGTCGGTTCGGGTGGCGTGAACGTGCCCTCGATCGACACACGCGAGATCACGACCCAGGTGCTGGTCAACGACGGCCAGACCGTCGTGCTCGGCGGCATCCTCGAAACCGAGCGCCGCGACACCGAGAAGAAGGTGCCCTGGCTCGGCGACGTCCCGGGTCTGGGCATTCTCTTCAAGACGAAGAGCAAGACCAACAACAAGGACGAGTTGCTGATCTTCGTGACCCCGAAGATCCTGCGCGAGGGCGTCAACGTCTACTGATCCCGTGCCCGCCCTGCGGCAATTGCCGCAGGGCGGGGCCGCTCCCCGCGGTAAACTCGCCGCCGATGCTCGGCAGGCGCAACATCTTCCTGATCGGTCCCATGGGTTCCGGCAAATCGGCCGTCGGGAAGGCGCTCGCGCGGCAACTGGGCGCGACTTTCTACGACAGTGACAGCGAGATCGAGGCCCGCACCGGCGTCGATATCCCGCGGATCTTCGAGGAGGAAGGTGAGGCCGCCTTCCGCGAGCGCGAGCGCGAGGTCATTGCCCTGTTGACGGCGCTCGAACCCGTGGTCGTTGCCACCGGGGGCGGCGCGATCCTGCTGGCCGAGAACCGTGCACACCTCGCCGGGCGGGGCATCGTGGTCTACCTCGAAACATCGGTCAGCCAGCAAGTGGGTCGCGTCCGGCACGGGCGCCACCGGCCGCTCCTGCACGATGTCGATCCCGCGAAGAAGCTCGCCGAGCTCATGGCGGTGCGCGAGCCGCTCTACCTCGGTACCGCCGACATCACCGTACCCACCGACGGGCGCAAAGTGCAGCAGGTCGTGGATCGCATCCTGGCGGCGATCAGGCAGCCGGCCCCCGGTTGATGGGCGGGCGCACCACCCGGGCCGGGCCACTTATACTTGGGCCCGCGTGGACATCCTCAGCGTAGAACTCGGCTCCCGTTCCTATCCGATCCTGATCGGGGCCGGGCTGCTGGCGCGCGAGGACGGTGCCGTCGCGGCGCAGGTCGCGGCGCGGGATGTCCTGCTCGTCACCAACACCACCGTGGCCGCCCTCCATGCGCCCGCGCTGCGCGCCGCGCTTCCCGGGCGGCGGATCGTGGAGGTCGTCTTGCCCGACGGCGAGGTACACAAGACTCTGGCCAATGTCGCGCGCATCCTCGATGTGCTCGTGGCGAACCGCTTCGGGCGCGATGCCTGCGTCGTCGCGCTGGGCGGCGGTGTCGTCGGCGACATGGCCGGGTTTGCCGCCGCCTGCTACCAGCGGGGAGTCGCCTTCGTGCAGGTACCGACCACGCTTCTCGCGCAGGTCGATTCCTCGGTCGGTGGCAAGACCGGCGTCAATCACCCCGGCGGCAAGAACCTGATCGGTGCCTTCCACCAGCCAGCCGCGGTCATCGCCGACACGGCGACGCTCGATACCTTGCCCGACCGTGAATTGCGCGCCGGCATCGCCGAGGTCGTGAAATACGGCCTGATCTGCGATCGCCCGTTCTTCGAATGGCTCGAGGCGCACATCGACGCCCTGCTTGCGAGGGACCCTGCGGCGCTGGCCGGCGCCATTCGCCGCTCGTGCGAGCTGAAGGCGCGGATCGTCGCGCGCGACGAGCACGAGCACGGAGAGCGCGCCTGGCTCAATTTCGGCCATACCTTCGGGCATGCGATCGAGTCGGCAACAGGCTATGCGGGCTGGTTGCACGGCGAAGCCGTGGGCGCCGGCATGCTGGTGGCCGCGGACATGTCGCGGGCCTGCGGCGCGCTCGCCGCGGCGGACGTCGAGCGCATCGAGCGGCTGCTGCGCCGCGTTGGCCTCCCACTCGACGTGAGCGCGATCACAGGCACGGCGGCGCTTGCGCTCATGCGCATGGACAAGAAGGTGCAGGCGGGCCGCATCCGCCTCGTACTGCTGAACAGGATCGGCGAAGCCTGCGTCACGTCCGACTATCCGGATGACGCCCTCGCCGCCACCCTCGCGGCGCACTTCGGATGAGCGGCGTGGCGACGGGGACGGGCCGGGCGATCGCTCCCTACGCGGCGCGGCGCGAGACCTCGCGTGGCCGTCGCTATCCCGAGCCCGTGTCCGAGCACCGCAGCGAATTCCAGCGCGACCGCGATCGCGTGATCCATTCGAATGCCTTCCGGCGCCTCGTCTACAAGACGCAGGTATTCGTCAACCACGAAGGCGACCTCTATCGCACGCGGGTCACGCATTCGATGGAAGTGGCGCAGATCGCGCGCTCCATCGCACGGGCGCTGGCGCTCGACGAGGATCTGACCGAGGCGATCAGCCTCGCGCATGATCTCGGCCACACGCCTTTCGGGCACGCCGGCCAGGATGCCCTCAACGAATGCATGCGCGAGTACGGCGGCTTCGAGCACAACCTGCAGTCGTTGCGGGTGGTCGATGAGATCGAGGAGCGTTACGCGGACTTTCCCGGCCTCAATCTCACCTATGAGGCGCGCGAGGGCATCCTCAAGCACTGCTCGGTAACCAACGCAAGGCAGCTCGGTGAACTCGGCCTGCGCTTCATCGAGCGCCGGCAGCCCGGGCTCGAAGCGCAGCTCGCGAACCTCGCCGACGAGATCGCCTACAACAACCACGACGTCGACGACGGCCTGCGGGCCGGGCTGATCGAGGTCGGCGACCTGCGTGACGTGCGCCTCTTTGCGCGCCACCACGATGCAGTGCGCGCTGCCTACCCGGAGCTGGCACAGCGGCGCATGATCCACGAAGTGATCCGACGCATGATCAACGAGGTGGTGCTGGACGTCATCGACACCAGCATGGAGCGCATCGCGCGCGCGGGAGTCGCCAGCATCGATGATGTCCGTCGTGCCGACGGGCCGCTGATCGCCATGAGTGCCGCCGTGCACGCCGATCACATCGCGCTGAAGCGGTTCCTCGGCGAGCATGTGTACCGCCACTATCGCGTGCTGCGCATGACGGCGAAGGCACGGCGCGTGCTCAAGGATCTGTTCGAAGCCCTGTTCGGCGACCCACGACTGCTCCCCGAGGAGTATGCCGACAACGCCCGGGCGGCCGAGGCGGAGCTCGGCAAGGCGGGGCGCGCCCGTGCCGTGGCGGACTACGTGGCCGGCATGACCGACCGCTTCGCGATGCTCGAACATCGCAGGCTCTTTGACCCAGGCGAACGCACATGAAGACGATCCCGCCGCGCGAGCGGCTGATATTTGCGATGGACGTGGCCGATGCGCAGGCCGCGCGGAAACTGGTCGACGAGCTTGGCGACAGCGTCGAGTTCTACAAGCTCGGGCTCGAGCTGTTCATGAGCGGCGGCTACTTCGAACTCCTCGACTGGCTGGCGGCGCGCGGCAAGAAGATCTTCGTCGACCTGAAGTTCTTCGACGTGCCCGCGACCGTGGCTGCGGCCGTGCGCCAGCTGCGCAACCGGGGCGTAACCTTCGCGACGGTGCATGGCAACCAGTCCATCATGGAGGCCGCGGCTGCAGCCAAGGGCGACGTCAAGGTGCTTGCGGTCACGGTGCTGACCAGCCTCGATCGCGGCGACCTCGACGACCTCGGGTTCTCGTGCGAAGTGGAGAAGCTGGTGCTGTCGCGCGCCCGACGGGCGCTCGAAGCCGGATGCGATGGGGTTGTATCGTCGGGACTCGAGGCGAGAATGCTGCGACAGTTCGTCGACGATCGACTGATCGTCGTGACACCCGGCATTCGACCGGTCGAGAACCGGCCGAGCGATGACCAGAAGCGAGTGGTAACTGTCGAGCAGGCGTTCGCCTGGGGAGCCGACTACATCGTCGTCGGGCGCCCGATACGCGACGCGGCGGATCCGCGCGGCATGGCTGAGGCCATGCAGGCGAGCATCCTTGCGGCGGTCGGCAGGAGATAGACATGGCTGACGAGAAGAAGCCCGATGGCCAGAAGGCTGATGCGCAGAAGCCCGAGGCCACCATCGAAGCGCTCACCGGTGAGGCGCGCGCACACCTGCTGCAAGCATTTCGGCGCATCCTTCGCCCACTGGTGAAGATCCTGATTCGCGCGGGAGTGCGTTTCGACGAATTTTGCGAGACCGTCAAGGGCGTATATATCGAGAGCGCCGTGCGAGACGGCCTCGGCCCGCTTGGCAAGGGTACGCGCGCGCGCATTGCGTTCGTGACAGGAATTGCGCGGCGGGATGTCGATCGCTATATCGACGACCCGAGTCTGTTGGCGGGGCCACGCCCCACATTCGCTCGTACGCTGACTGAGATGATTCACATTTGGCACACAGACCCATTGTTTCAGGGCCCCTATGGATTGCCGCTCGAGCTCGATTTCGCGCGATCACCTGACAGGTCATTTAGTGCGTTAGCGAAGAGAGTTAACCCAGATTGCGACCCAATGGAACTGGCCGACGAACTGCTTCGTGCGAGAGTGGTGGTGGGGTCAGCCGAGAGATTTCTCAAGGTGGTTTCTCGAACCTATGTAGTACCCGTAGCAATGAGCGCCCCAATGCTTGAGCACTTGGGGCTTGCGCTTACTGATTTGGCAACAACGATTACTCACAATGCTGACGCGGAACCCGCGCAGAAGCGACTCCAGCGATCGGTATTTCCGGACCGCGGCCTGCCAAGCTCAATGTCTCCAGCTTTTGAAGAGCTCGTGAGATCTTTGATCCAGCAATTCATTACCGATGTGGACAATTGGGTTGCGGACAATATGAAGAAGTACCGGCCCTCTCGTTCCGATAAGCGAATTGATACCGGGATAACGATCTACCAGTACATTCGGAGCAATGAGATCCCCCCTGCTCTTCGGACGCTTGCGCCCCCTGAGCCCTAGTCAGCCGACCTGGAAGGACTTTCTTCTAGAACTTTGACTCGCATCACAATTCCTTGGTAAGTTACATAATGACAAGACATAACTAGTCAACGCCCGTAGAAATGCGGCTTGGCTAAGTTACCAAGGACATTAACTCCTTGATTTTTTGGGGATTTCGATGCGAAACCGTGTAGCCATTCGAGTTGCCGCTGCGGCAATTGCCGTCGTTGCGGCGGCGGCACCAGGCATGGCGTCCTCTCAGGATTTGTACGTGGCCGGGCCCTTGGAGCTAGTTGATGCCGCTCGAATGCGATTGGTCGTCTTGGGTCAGGATGTCGCCGTAAGCAGGGAGCAGTTGGCACGTGTGCTGATGGCACAGCGGAACGCGGCCGGGTCTCAAGTGCAGTTGATCGCATCCGGACCGGCCTCAAGCGCGGGAATCGCCGCCAAAAGGCTCTTGGTTCAGGATGGCGCCTATGTCTCGGGCGCATCTCCTGTTGCTTTACTAGGATTCGTCACAAAGGTGGAAAGCTCAATCGGACGCGTGACAATTGGGCGTCTTCCCGTGGACTTGAATGCGGTTGGGCACGGGATTGGATTGGGGACCTTAGTTGAGTTGGGTGGTATTCAGCCAAGCGAAAGAGGCGTCCTGGTTGCCACCGAGCTCAGACTGGGCACCGCTGGCAGCATCGGGAC